>PWRA01000111.1 GCA_003556385.1 Dehalococcoidia bacterium
GAAGAGGCTTATCTCAGGAGGTGCAGTCATGTGAGGATGGATTCAGCATAGAAACGTCACAACAACCAATATAGAGAAGAGAAGAAGGAGAAAAACAATGTACAGAGGAGTCATAAAGAGACAAAGGTTGATACCGGCAGCAACAGGATTGCTCATAGCTGCTATCGTGTTGAGTGGCTGCAACGGGAACGGAGATGAGCTGTCGTTTGATATCACGGGCTCAAACACGGTCCAGCCTCTGAGCGTGGTGTGGGCGGAGGAGTTCATGGCGGCCAACAGCGGAGTATCGATAGCGGTTAGCGGACCGGGTTCGGGTGTCGGTATCGCCGCCCTGATCGACGGCACGACAGACATAGCTCAGTCATCCCGGTCGATCAGGCAGTCGGAGATCGATGCGGCCAACGCAAGGGGGATAACCCCCAACGAGATCATGATCGCCAAGGATGCATTGGCATTCGTAGTTCACCCGTCAAATAGTGTCACTGAGCTGACATTCGCCCAGCTCTCTGCCATCTACACAAACGAGATAACCAACTGGCAGGAACTGGGAGGCCCGGATCTCGCGATAACCGCGGCTGCGAGAGATACCAACTCGGGCACCCATGTCTTCGTCAAGGAGACAGTTGTCCAGATGCGAGGCCTCCTCACTGAGGACACAGGCCTCGAATACGGTCCCGGCGTGCTATTCTTGCCCTCGACCAGTGCAGGCATCAGCGAGGTGGCAGGCAACCCCGGCGCCATCTTCTACGCAGGGCTGGCCTATGTCACTGAGACCGTGCAGGCTGTCGCGGTGAGCCAGACTGGCGATGACCCTTATGTTCTCCCATCCGTTGAGACAGCGACCGAAGGAACCTACAAGGTGTGGCGGCCGCTCTTCTACTACACAGACGGCCAGCCTACAGGAATAGTCAAGACCTTCATCGACTACTGCCTATCTGCGGCCGGTCAGCAGAAGGTTCTCGAGGTAGGGTACGTACCGGCACAATAGAAGGCCAGCAGGCATATGCGAGAGCGATCAGCATCCATCGCCACCGCCCCAGATGCCCGAACAAAGGGCCTCCAGCGGCGGTGGCGTGTAAACGAGAGGGTTATCGAGGGCGGCATCTTTCTGGCCAGCCTGCTGGCCATTGTCGTTCTTCTGGGCATCGTTGCTGTCCTGCTCAGACAGGGCCTGCCCATATTCTCACATACTCCCCCCTGGGAGTTCTTGTTCGGCACACAGTGGTACCCGGTCTCTGAGCCACCCACTTTTGGCACAACGACCTTCTTCGTCGCTACTATCTGGGTCACCGTGGTGGCCACTGTGATAGCCGTTCCGATCGGGGTGGCCTGTGCCGCCTACCTGGCCGAGGTCGCCCCATCCAGCGTAAGGGAGAGCGTGAAGCCCGTCATCGAGTTACTGGCTGGCATTCCGTCAGTAGTGATCGGCTTTATCGGTCTCCTGCTTCTCTCACCGCTCGTTCAGAGCATGTTCAACCTGAACACCGGACTGTCCGGGCTTGCTGCCGGGATCATGCTTTCCCTCATGAGTCTGCCAATAATCGTGAGCGTGTCCGAAGACGCCCTGCGCGCCATCCCCGATGAGTTCCGACAGGCGGCTTACGCACTGGGCGCAACAAAGTGGGAGGTGGTCAGGCACGTGTCTATTCCGGCAGCGCTCTCAGGCATTTCCGCCGCCATCATGCTGGGGGTAGGACGCGCCATCGGTGAGACCATGACCGTTCTGATGATCGCCGGTGGTGCCCTGGCTGTACCGGTTTCTCCCACTCAGCCAATGATGCCCATGACTGCTGCCATCGCTTCAGGCATAGGAAACGCCGTTCGTGGCGGTCTTCAGTACCAGGCGTTATTCGCCATCGGGCTGATGCTCTTCCTGATGACCCTCGCGGTGAACCTCATCGCAGACCGCGTGCTCGAGAGGCAGAAACGCAGGTTCGTGAGGTAGCCATCATAATGAGAACCAGATCGGAGTTATCCCGCAGAATCTCGCAGAAGACTGCGTTTGGGGTTCTTCTGACAGCAACCATAGCGGTGACTGCTGTGTCTCTGTTCATAATCATTCACATCGTTGTCCGCGGCGCCGGGATCGTAGACTGGGACTTCCTGACGCAAGCTCCTTCCCAGGCGGGCAAGGCAGGCGGCATCTTCCCGGCGTTAGTGGGTACGTTCTACCTGATGCTGGGGACACTTGTCATCGCACTCCCGATAGGTGTACTGGCCGGAATATACCTTTCTGAGTACGCCCCCAAGAACCGGTTGACAAAGGTAATCAACCTGGCGATTGTCAACCTTGCCGGTGTACCGAGTATCGTCTACGGCCTGTTCGGCCTCGGGGTTTTTGTGCTGATGCTGAACTTCGGCATGTCTCTGCTGGCGGCCAGCCTCACCCTGGCTTCTCAGGCGCTGGCCATGACGATCACAACCTCGAGGGAGGCGCTGATCGCGGTGCCCAACGAGTACAGGGCCGGGAGCCTGGCAGTTGGCGCAACGAGGTGGCAGACGATACGACATGTGGTTCTGCCCCAGGCCCGCCCGGGGATAGTCACGGGTGCCATCCTCGCCATGAGTAGGGCTGCAGGCGAGACGGCCCCGATACTGGTTGTCGGAGCGGCCTTTCTCATGCGGGGACTGCCACAGTCGCCGTTCGACCGGTTCATGGCACTGCCCTACCACCTGTACACTGTAGCGGTCCACATACCCGGCATGCCCGAGGATACCAAGTGGGGAGTGGCTCTGGTTCTGCTGGCCGTGGTGCTATCATTCAACATACTGGCCACAGTCGTTAGGCTGCGGGCCCGCAAGCAAAGGGGATGACTCATGAAGCTAGATTCTGCGGTAACCAATAGCAGGCCGCCTCAGTACAGGGGGACGAAGCTCAGCACGAGCCATCTCAGCCTCTTCTACGGGCCCTGCCAGGCGCTGAGAGACATCACTCTCGACATACCCGAACGCGCGATCACTGCCATAATCGGTCCTTCAGGCTGCGGCAAGTCATCGTTTCTAAGGATCTTCAACCGCATGAACGACCTTATCCCCGGAGCCAGGGTCGAGGGGAGTGTGGAACTCGACGGCATCGACATCTACCATCGATCCATCGACGTTGTGGAGCTACGTAAGAGGGTGGGAATGGTGTTTCAAAAGCCAAATCCTTTCCCCATGTCCGTGTTCGAGAACGTGGCCTTCGGGCCAAGACGCCATGGCAGAGTCAGCCGGGGAGAACTCGAGGATATTGTGGAGCGAAGCCTGCGCGAGGCAGCTCTGTGGGAAGAGGTAAAGGACAAGCTCGATCAGTCCGCCTTCGACCTGTCGGGGGGACAGCAGCAGAGACTATGCATCGCCCGTGTGCTTGCCGTTGAACCCGAGGTGATCCTTATGGATGAACCATGTAGCGCACTCGACCCGGTGGCAACGCTCAAGATCGAAGACCTCATGAGGCGACTGGCGGAGCAGTACACGATCATCATCGTCACCCACAACATGCAGCAAGCAGCACGAGCCTCGGATGTATCTGCCTTCCTGCTGATGCAAGGTGACATCTGCGGTGTGCTTGTTGAGCACGGTCCGACGTCGGAGTTGTTCACCAGCCCCAAAGACAAACGTACAGAAGACTACATAACAGGCCGGTTCGGTTAGAGGCCGCCAGGAGGTTTTCGCACATGGAGATGAGGACAGAGTTTCACAAGAAGCTGAGGCAAATCCAGGACGACGTTCTGGCTATGGGTAGTATGGTGGAAAGAGCCACCAGTCGTAGCGTTACGGCCTTGAAGGAACGAGACCTGGATGTGGCGCATCAGGTGATAACCGATGACCTCGCTATAAATGAGAGGCGATTTGCGATAGAGGAAAAGTGCATCCAGCTCATTGCGACCCAGCAACCTATGGCCGGTGATCTGCGTGCCATAATCTGTGTCTTGAACATAATCACCGAGATAGAACGGATCGGTGACCACGCCGAGGGCATAGCGAAGATCGTCATAATGATCGGAGATGAGCCACCGCTGAAGCCGTTAATCGACATACCCCGCATGGCAGAGAAAGCGAACGATATGCTGCATCGTAGCTTGGGCGCCTTTATCAACCGCGATGCTCAGGCAGCCAGCCGCATTGCTGCGGATGACGACGAGGTGGATGATCTCTACAATCAGGTCTTCAGAGAACTACTGACGTTTATGATAGAGGACCCAAGGACCATCACCAGGGCAACCCGGCTTGTCTGGGTAGCACACAACCTCGAGCGTAGCGCAGATAGGGTAACCAATATATGTGAAAGGGTCATCCACCTCGTCACAGGGAAGATGGAGGAGATCAGGGCCTGAGATGCAGTTCCGTTCCCCGCTTGCGGGTGAGTATCCAGAGTCTCGCCAGTTCAGCAGGTCACGCCTGGCGTTTTTCGGTCTTTCTCACGATCATGTCCACAAACCGATCGAGCCGGTCCTTCACTTCAGGCACGTCGATCAGGTCGCCTCTGACCGAGCTCCTGCCGTGCTCTCTTGAATCAACCAGCAGCGTCTCCGGCCAGAAATCAAGGTTGGCAAAACCGCGAAGCGCTTCATGCAGGGCCATATCGCCGCCCGCAGACAGGCTTCCTATGACGATGAAGTTCATCTTCTTCAGTAGCTTATCTATGTACTCCTGAGTGTCCGTGAAGAGCGGTTGTGCCCGCTCAGAGAACGCAAAATACAGAGAAGACAGATGCCCGCCATACGTGGGAACCGCAAAGATGAGGATGTCTGCCTCTTCACATTTCCTGTAGATATCCCGGACATCATCCGCTATGGGGCACTGCTCGTCGGCGAAGCATTCGTAGGCGCAATGCCTGCACGCACTAATCTGTAGTTCGCAGGCCTTCACGATCTCGGTTCCGTATCCGCGTTGCTTGAACTGATCCAGGCAGTATTCGACCAGCCTGGAGCAGTTGCCCTCTATCCTTGCACTAAACGCGACACCTAGCACCCTCATTGCATCTAGACGCCTCCTTCAGTTCGCCGCGTTGACCGGCGCGGTCCCGCTACACACGGTTTTCCCGGTGAAGACCTGCGCGCGCCATGATTGCGCTCTCATTGTCTTAGGTGAGCCGGACGGCTGCGCTGAAACGCCTGATGGTGGAGCTGATGGGATTCGAACCCACTACCTTCTGACTGCCAGTCAGACGCTCTCCCAATTGAGCTACAGCCCCACCCGCGGTGACAATGTAGCAGAACGCACGCCGAAACTCAAGTCAGATATTCAAGCCCAGCCACTGCAGGATAGCCGCGAGACCGAAATACCCCAGATACGCCAGTATCATGTTCTTGACGGTTCTCCCTGCCCAGGTGGCAAGGAAAAACCGCACCCAACCAAAGCGGATCATCCCCATGAATATGGCGAAGGGGTAGAAGAAAGGGGTTATCAGTGATGCCAGGACAAAGACGGCTTTGGAGCCGTGGCGGTCTACCGCATTGCTGAACCGTAGATAGATCCGGCTGTTGCGGTCTCCGAATAGCCCCCCACCCCCATAGCCCACGAAGTAGACGCCCGTGGAGCCTATGGCTTCACCTGCTCCGGCTACGGCACCCACTATAGCCGGGTTCAAGACCCCGCCAAGTGTGAACGAAAGAACTGCACTGAAGCCGGGTAGCACAAAAGTCCCGGCAGCGGCTATGTTTATCAGGAACGCCCCGACGTAGCCCCAGCGGGCTACCTGATCTATGTATTCGCGATGCACGATGATAAGAACGCAGACAACTACGGTGACCGTCAGAGATATGCCGGCTGCTAGCGCTTCCCGCTTAGTGGGTCTCTTCATGCGCCGCCATTATACAAGAACTATCCAATGCGACGGTCCCTGGCTGATGCCGACCGTCAGATCACCGCAGCATAGCTACATAGCTGTTGAGAGGCACACCGATCGACCTCGCCACAGGCTCGCATTTCGCCTTCAGGCAGTGGAAGAACCTCCCTTCGGCGGTAAGCTCAGACAGGGACTCATAGTGTCCCATGCCTTTGGCGAACACAAGGTCTGCCGACCGGAACGCGCTCTTGAACTGAGGAGAAGCCAGCGCGAAAACGACGCCCGGCGATGCGATGCCGGTGCTGATGACCTCCCCGAATTCACCCTCCAATCCCGACTCCCGCACGTCGTCCAGGGTTATGTCATCCTGAACGGCCTCCGGTTTGACCACATAGACCACGTGCGCGAATTCTCTCATCCGCTTGAGCAGGGCCAGGTCGAAATAGATCTCGCCGGCGTTGTCCGCCAGGTACAGCACCGTGTCCGCCTCCCGTAGCTTTGGCAGAAGACACTCCGAGTGGTCTATGGCAAAGGTCACAGGTTTCCTGATATCCTCCCTGACGACACTTAGCTCCCTGAAGAAATCGATGGAATTTGCTGCGGCAGCCAGCTCGAGGTGGCTCCGCAGGTAATCCCGGTGATAGTCGCTCCGTTCTCCGCCATCCACACTGAGACCAGCTTCTACCCGCCACGACAGCTCGCGATACAGCTCGCCGGCCAGCATCATCTCCCGTTCCTTCATCGCTCTGTAGGGGTCAGGATTGCCGGTCACTTCCTTTACCGCCTTGTGGATATTTGCGGCAATGGTTAACGACAGTCGGCTGTGGAAGAACTCGTTCTTCAGGATCGCGGCGGCCGCTCCAATCGCCTTCTCTCTGAGCAAACGATCGTCGGTAGCAAACTCAGCAGCCTGTCGAATCAGTCGCTGCAGGCACTCGTAGCATTGGGGTGCAAGTTCCATAAGGGTTCCGTCACACTGGCCCGGGATCAACCGCTGCTCGTATGCCGTTCCGAACCCGGACGACTCACGGATCGGAATCCCCAAATCCGTCGCGCGGTTTCATCGCGGGTCGGGCCGACAACCGGAGGCCGGAATTTGAGCAACCTATGTCGCTGTATTATAATGGTATCGGATATGTTTGAGAAGCTAGACCTGATAGAGAAACGCTATGATGAGTTAAGCCAGCTCTTGGCTCAAGAGGAGATAGCCACCGATCACATACGACTCCAGGAGTTGAGCAAGGAGAAGGCCGACCTGGAGGATATCGTCGGCGCTTACCGGGAGTACAAAGCACGGGGCAAGGAACTGGCCGAGCTCGATGCGTTGCTTGATTCTCACAGCGATGCAGAGATGACGTCCCTGGTCAAGGAAGAGATGAGCAAGCTGAGACAGGAGCAGGAGGCTCTCCTTGATAGGCTCAAGGTGTCTCTCATGCCCAGGGATCCCAATGACAAGAAGGACGTCATTGTGGAGATAAGGGCCGGCGCCGGTGGCGGCGAGGCCGGCCTTTTCGCCGCCGACCTGTTCCGCATGTACAGCCGGTATGCCCAGTCCAAAGGCTGGGAGGTAGGGATCATCGACAGCAACCAGAGCGAAATCGGCGGTTTCAGGGAACTCATATTCGAGGTAAAGGGCAAAGGTGCGTTTAGCCGCTTTAAGCACGAGCGCGGTGTCCACCGGGTACAGAGGGTGCCTACCACCGAGGCTTCGGGAAGGCTTCACACGTCGACGGCCACGGTCGCCGTCTTGCCCGCGGCAGACGAGATCGAGTTGAACATCAGCCCGGACGAGCTCAAGATGGAGTTCTTCCACAGCCGGGGTGCCGGCGGCCAGAATGTGAACAAGGTGACCACCGCCGTTCGTATTACGCACCTGCCCACGGGCATAACCGCCTCCTGTCAGGACGACAGGTCACAGATAAGAAACAGGATGAAGGCCATGGCGGTGCTGCGGGCCAGACTGCTGGACCTCGAACAACGCAAGCAGTCGGAGAGCATCGATAGGGAGCGGCGGACACAGGTGGGGAGCGGTCAGCGGGCGGAGAAGATCCGCACGTACAACTTCCCCCAGAACCGGATTACGGACCACCGTATCGGCTCAAGCTTCCATAATCTGCAGCAGGTCCTGGACGGAGCACTGGACGAGATCATCGAAGCTGTATACAGCAGAGAGCAGGTAGAGCAACTAGAAGCGGCGCTTACATGACCTTAGGCGAAGCGTTACAGGCAGTCACCCGGAGACTACACTCAGCAGGAATCGATGATGCCGGTGCGGAAGCTGAGCTCCTCTTGGGGCACGCGCTGAGCATTTCCAGGACACATCTTTACACAGAGCCCGAAAGAGGCTTAACCTGGACAGAGACCAGGCATCTGAGACGGTTTGTCCGGCGTCGCCTCGACCGCGAGCCCGCGGCTTATATTCTGGGACAGTGCGGCTTCTATGGACTGGACTTCTACGTTGATCATCACACCCTGATTCCCAGACCGGAGACAGAGCTCCTGGTGGAACAGGCCGTGCAACTCGCGCTTGGCATGCAGCGCCCGGGCAAGCGGGTGGTCATAGCCGACATCGGCACCGGCTGCGGCGCCATCGCCATCAGCCTGGCCATGGCGCTGCCGGAGGCGATAATTTATGCCACTGACATCTCGGTTGCTGCCCTGCGGGTGGCCCGGATGAACTGCCGGCGACACGCCGTCAACGGCCGGGTCGAACTGCTCTCTGGTAGTCTACTCGAGCCGTTGTCCGGACGTATGGACTTGATAGTGGCCAACCTGCCTTACGTCGGGGATCACGAACTCCAGAACCTGAGCCCGGAGATCACCAATTTTGAGCCTGCTATCGCTCTGGCCGGCGGCAGGAGCGGACTGGACAAGATACAACAACTGCTTGAACAGATGCCGGCGAAACTCAACTACGATGCCTGTTTTCTCCTCGAGGTCGGGCAGGGGCAGGCCGTCGAAGTGACTTCCCTCATAAGCAGCCATTTTCCGCGGGCCGATGTCGAGTGTATTCCCGATCCGGGCGGCATTCCTAGGGTGGTGAAGGCCGTCTTATAGCAAGAAGCCGGTTGATGGAAGGGGGCGACGGCCGGGTTTTCAGGAACGGTGTTGCGGCTCCGTCAGTACCCCTTACACGATGTCACAGGATGATCGGATACGGCGCTTGAAGGAGTTGCCGGAAGATGGAAATGGATTACACCCAGTATACGCCCGCTCCCGGGACAGAATACCGGCTCATTGAAGAAAGTGATCTCGCAGGAGTCCTTCACATATGCGCGGAGGAAGGCTGGCATTCATACACCGAGGACCGTCAGACGGCGTGGCACGTGTTCACGGCCCCGGGAGTGCATACAATCGTGGCCCGGAAGGAGCACGGAGTGGTCGGCTTCTGTCAAATGCAGAGCGACGGAGTTATCCAGGCCCACCTGTCGCTTATCGCAGTCGCCCGCGAGCACCGGCGGCAGGGAATCGGACGATACCTGCTGGCCAAAGCATTCCAAGCCAGCGGTGGGAAGAGGGTGGACCTGGTGACCGAGACGGCCGAGGGATTCTACGCCTCGTTCAAAGGCTACCGCCTCCCGGGTTTCCGCATCTACCCTGATGAGTGAACTGGTGATTCCGCGGAGTCCGCAAGAGGCCTGGTGCAGGTCCAGAGCGCGGCGAGGCATCGACTAGCTCTTGCCGTTACCGCCGAGAGCGATGTCCTTCAGGCCGATAGCGAGAGGGCGGTGAAGGCCGTCCCGATTGAATCGGGATCGGAAGGAGCAAATAATGGAAGAAACGGAGAGACTGGCGCAGCTCATTCTGGAGTCGAAGCGGATCATAGTATTTACCGGGGCCGGGGTGAGCACGGAGTCGGGCATACCCGACTTCCGCAGCCCGGGAGGGATATGGAGCAGGTATGACCCTGAGGACTTCACCATTCAGAGGTTTCTTAGCAGCCGGGAAACACGCAGGACACACTGGAAGATGTACGCCGAAACGGGAATCTTCACTAAGGCAGAGCCAAACCCCGCCCATTACGCCACCGCCTCGCTCCATCACTGGGGCAAGCTGGATTGCGTTATCACCCAGAATATAGACAACCTCCATCAGAAGGCCGGGGTGCCCGACGACAGGGTGCTTGAGCTTCACGGCAACATGCAGTGGGTTGTGTGTACGGGTTGCCGCGGGCGTACTCCCCTACCCGAAGTGCTGCAGAGAGTCACGGACGGGGCAGAGGCCCCTGATTGTCCCGACTGCCGGGGCATCCTCAAACCCGACGTGGTCTTCTTCGGAGAGATGCTGCCTGAGGACACCCTGGCCAGAGCCGTTAGCCGATCGCAGATGTGCGACCTGTTCATAGTGATCGGTTCTACGCTCATGGTGTATCCCGCCGCCTATATGCCCACCTATGCTCTGAGCGGGGGCGCCAAACTGGCGATCGTTAACCTGACCCCAACTCCCCTCGACCACGAGGCAGAAGTCGTCATCCGGGGCAAGGCGGGCGAGATGATGCCGGCGGTGATGGAACGGGTTAAGCTCGGCCGGTCATCGGATTTCCGCTAGGTCGAGCCCTGAACGCATATCCCTGCCGCTGGCTCCCGACTATTGCGACAGCCTCCGGATGCGTTCAATACCTGTAGCCCGGCATGTCTCCGGGTCTACCTCGACCATAACCGCATCGAAGCCCACCTTCCCTTTTGCCGCCGGCAGACGGCGCGGTATCTGGGTCAGGAAGCCATCGATCGCCGGGTCCGGGTTGACCCCGATAACCGAATCTACCGGGCCGACCATGCCTATGTCGGAGACGTACGCGGTGCCGCCGGGCAGTATGCAGGCATCGACAGTTCCCACGTGTGTATGGGTACCCAGTACGGCACTGACGCGACCGTCGAGGTACCGGCCCATAGCCACCTTCTCCGAGGTTGCCTCAGCGTGAAAGTCGACGACGATCGGAATCGACCGGTCTTCCAACTCCGACAGCAGCGCATCCATGGCCCGGAACGGGCAGTCGAAGTTGCCCATGAAGACACGACCCAGCAGGTTGACGACCATGACATTGCCGGCGATCAGATAGCCGCGCCCGGGATTCGGCGGGTAGTTCAGCGGACGCAGCAGGGCCAGTTCGCTATCCAGGTAAGGGACGATCTCCTTGTGGGCCCAGATATGATTGCCGGAGGTTATTACATCGACGCCGGCATCGAACAACTCCCGCGCCGTGCTCAGAGTGAGCCCCAGCCCACCGGCAGCATTCTCGCCATTGCCTATCACCAGGTCGATGGCATACTCACGATACAAGCCCGGTAGGAGTTCCTTCACTGCGGCTCTACCGGGCTTGCCGAAGATGTCGCCTATTGCCAGTATTCTCAATGCCTTTGAGTCTACTCACGACGGGTCTACTTGGCGTATTCTACGGCCGTGGTCTCCCTTATAACCACCACCTTTATCTGGCCGGGATAGGTAAGGCTCTCCTCAATCTTCCTGGAGATGTCCCGCGCCAGTCTCATCGCCGTCAGGTCGTCCACCTTCTCCGGTTTCACCATCACGCGCACTTCACGGCCGGCCTGGATAGCGAAGGATTTGTCCACGCCCGGGAAGCCGGTTGCTATGTCCTCCAGGTCTCTGACGCGTTTCAGATACTGCTCCAGGGACTCACGCCTGGCGCCGGGCCGTGACCCGCTGATGGCATCGGCGGCGCCGACAACAAAGCCCATAACGCTACCCGTCGTATCCTCGCCATGGTGCTCGGCAACGGCCTGCACCACCTCCTGGTTCTTGTCCCACTGCTTCACCAGGTCGGCCCCTATCAAGGCATGGGGGCCCTCTGTCTGGTGGTCTACCGCCTTTCCGATATCATGAAGCAGCCCGGCCTTCCTGGCGGCACCGGCATTGACCCCGATCTCACTGGCCAGCATCCCCGCCAGATGAGACACCTCCAGACTATGAATCAGAACGTTCTGGCCGTAGCTGCTCCGGAACTTAAGCTGCCCCAGCAGTTTTAGCAGTTCGGGGTGAAGTCCCGCCACACCGGCCTCGTATGCGGCCCGCTCGCCCTCGCTGCGGACGGTAGCTTCTACCTCTGTGGCGGTCTTGTCCACAATCTCCTTGATACGGGCCGGATGAATGCGCCCGTCAAGAATGAGCTTGCTCAAGGCCAGACGCGCTACTTCCCGTCTTATGGGATCGAAGCTGGAGATGGTAACCGTCTCCGGAGTGTCGTCGATGATGAGGTCGACCCCGGTGGCCTGTTCCAGGGCCCGGATATTGCGTCCCTCGCGCCCGATAAGGCGCCCCTTCATCTCATCGCTCGGCAGGGGGACAGCCGAAATAGTGGTCTCCGACACCACGTCGGTGGCGCATCTCTGGATAGTAGACGCCAGGATGTTCTGCACTCTGTCACCGGCCTCCTCCCTGACTCTGGCTTCCCACACCCTGACCTGTTGCGCGGCCTCCTCCTCCACCTCCTGTTTCAGCTCGTGCAGCAGGAGCTCCCTTGCCTCTTGACTGGATGTGCCGGAGATAGACTCTAGCTTCGCGAGTTGCTTCTGACGTATGGTTTCAAGCTCAGCTCCCGCCTTCTCAACCTCTTTCTTCTGGTTCTCCAGATCGCGCTCACGTCGTTCGACCGCATCTACCTTCCGTTCGAGCGCCTCCTCCTTCTGATTGACGCGCTTCTCGATTCGCTGTATCTCGAGGCGCCGTTCCTTACTCTCGGCCTCGGCAGCGTTGCTGAGCTTTACCGCTTCTTCTCTGGCTGCTTGCAGCAGATCGTTATGCTTGTTCTGTGCTTCATCTAGTAGTTTCTGTGCCTCGTTCCTTGTCCTTTGAATCTCCCGGTTGGCTACCAGTTGCTTGATGAAGTAGCCAATCAGCATACCCAAGACAAGAGCAAGCGCGATTATTATGGCTATATGTTGCTCCATATTCCCTCTTCATTTCGTTGTCGTGGCAAATGCAAGGCATTGTACGGTAATAATAACCTTTTGCCGGCCCCCCGTCAACCGACGGTTCGTACCGGGAGTGCGCCGGACCACCTCTGCGGAGCCGGGTGAATCGACACAGGCTACATCGTCTGTTATACTCACTCGCGAGACACGGTGGACACGCGAAGCGCCAGTGTCCACTCACACCGGAAAGCCCGGGCAACGGAGGTAAACCATGCCGATGCGACCCATGATAATCATCATGCTTGCGGTCGTAGTTATCATGGTCGTACTCCTGATAGTAGGTATAGGTCGGGATCCGATCGACATCGACGAAGTGTTGGCGTATGCCGACCCGATTACTGAGGACATGCTGTTAGCTATGAACGAGGAGGATTACGCTGCGTTCGCCGAACACTTCGGTGACGATATGAGAGAGACCATGTCCGAGGAGGTCTTCGAAGAAGTTATCATCGGGAGGATTCAGGCGACGATCGGCGAGTTCATATCAAAGGCTTTCTTAAGAGCACGGCGGCAGGATGACGGGATTACGGTCATCTATGAGGCGGATTTTAGCGACGAACCGGGTATCGTGACGGTACATGTCTCCTTTCGGGAGATCGAAGGGCCAGTCTACGTATCGGATTTATTGTTCGACTCGCCCAAACTGCGCCAGCTTGGCTAGGAGCAGGTAGATACACATAGCGTCATCCTTTGCCGATCCCACCTCATGGGCATGGGCCTGGCTCTGGCATTCGGCGCTATATGTCTCACAGCATTCGCTCCGCTGAAAGGACGCAGTCCTTGGCTATTGCTGGTCTTAATCGCCGGTGGCCCGGTCTTCGCCCCTGCCATCGCGCTCCTGATCATCTTTGTCTTCATGGCTACCTGGGCTACCGATCCCCTTGCCAGGGAGAAAGCCAGGGGTACCCTGGAGTCACTGCTGGCCACACTGCTAACTGCTCTCCACCCTTCCCAACCGCTGCGCACGGCATCGACCTGTAGTATCCGCTGGATCACAGGCAGACCATAGTACAGGCCGGGGAAGAGCCCGAGCCCGCAGGCATGACGCGTTGTTCACGAGGCGAACCCTCCGCGCGGGGCGCGTTCTTGCCGTCATGTCGTCTTTGTGACAGAATGTCCCCTGCCCGGAAGCCCCAGTCTATGAGGTGCTCCCGGTGAAGGGAGGAATCGCCATGGAGAAGGAAAGGATTTCACACCACGAGTCCGTACTGCGGATATACGAGAGGATCAAAAAGGACGGCATGAACAACATCTGGGACAGGTACGAGGCCCAGGGGTTGGGAGGCAAACCCGACCAGCGCTGTGCCTTCTGTATGGGAGGGGTGCGCTGCGACCTGTGCTCCAACGGTCCCTGCCGGGCCGACGTGGCCAAAGACAAGAGGGGCGTGTGCGGCATCACCGGTGATGGCATGGCTATGCGTATGATGCTCCTGAGAAACGTGATGGGCGCCTCCACGTATCATTACCACACAGACCAGACCATAAAGACCCTGCGGGCCACCGCACAGCGGAAGACTCCCTTCCAGATCATGGAACTCGGCAGGCTGAAGGACTTCGCGGCCCGCCTGGACATAGACAGCTCCGGGTCGGCCGACGACGTCGCCATCCGACTGTGCGACTTCGCCGAAGCCGACTTCAACAGGAAGTACTACGAGCCCAGCCGCATCGTGGAGCTGCTGGCTCCGCAGGAACGCAAGGACGCGTGGAGGAAACTGGACATCTTCCCGGGCGGCATCTACGGAGAGATGATGCTCTCCACCAGTTCCTGCCTGACCAACGTCGATGGTTACTACGCGAGCCTGGCCCTCAAGGCCATGCGCCTCAGCCTGGCTATGGCCTACCAGAGCCAGATCATCAACGAATACTGCCAGGACATTCTGTTCGGCATCCCCCGCCCGCACAAGATGCGGGTCGACCTGGGGGTGCTGGACCCCGATTACGTCAACGTGCTGCCCAACGGACATGAACCGTTTCTCGGCTTCGCCGTCGTGCAGCTGGCCCGCACGCCGGAGTGGCAGGAGAAAGCCATGTCCGTAGGGGCCAGGGGGCTGCGTGTGATCGCGAACATCGAGACCGGGCAGGAGATGGTGCAGAGGTGGGAGATGGACGACGCCTTCTATGGTTTCACCGGCAACTGGCTCATGCAGGAGGCCATACTGGCCAGCGGCTGTGTAGACGCCTTCGTCTGCGACATGAACTGCTCCATGCCCATCGATCCGCTATATGCCGAACGGTACAAGGTCAAGGTGATACCGGTGAGCGAACTGGTTGCCTTTGAAGGAATCACGGAGCGAATCAACTACGTGCCGGAGAAGGCTCAAGAGCAGGGTGCCCGGCTGTTGCAGATGGCGGTGGATAACTTCAAGGAACGCAGGGCGTCTGTCGAACCGGTCACTCAGTTGCCGGTGGCAGAGGCGGTGGTCGGCTTCTCCACCGAGAGCATCCTCGATGCCCTGGGCGGCACCCTGGACCCTCTGCTGGGAGCGATAAAGGACGGGACGCTGCGAGGGGTGGCGGGACTCGTTTCCTGCACGACGCTCAGGAATACGGGACAGGATGTGCACAGCGTTCGCGTGGCAAAGGAGCTGATCAGGCGCGATATCCTGGTGCTGTCGATGGGATGCGGCAACGGGGCCATGCAGGTGGCCGGCCTCTGCAGTCCCGAGGCACAGGAGTTCGCCGGTCCTGGACTGAGCGGGCTCTGCCGGAGCCTGAACATACCCCCCGTCCTCAGCTACGGGACCTGCACCGACACCGGACGCCTGGGCGACCTGCTGGCCGCGATATCGGGTGCCCTGGGCGGCGTACCCATCCCCGATCTCCCCGTGGCTGCCGTCGCCCCCGAGTACATGGAGCAGAAAGCCACCATCGATGCCATCTATGCTCTGGCGCTCGGCCTCTATACTTATGTCAATCCTGTACCCACGGTGACCGGGGCGCCGAACCTGGTTCGCCTCTTGACGGAGGACTGCAAGGACCTGACCGGCGGCATATTGAGCGTCGAGACCGACCCGGTCCTGGCCGTCGATGGCATCCAGGCGCATATAGAAGCAAACCGCAAGAAGCTGGGAATACAGAGTTAGCGGATGAGATAACAACCACCAATTCCCCCTCTTAGGATAAGAGGGGGTTAGGGGGAGTTACGATCCCTCCCTAAGGCATGTCCCGACGATGTCGGGATGAAATCGGCAGGGAGTTATGAATGCAGGACAAAGCCTCGATGCTCGAAAGCCACATTACCTGTGCTCATAACCCCCTTTATCCCCCTTATCTTAAGGGGGGATATTGGACATTTGGTCGGAAATCCGTTAGCTATTTCTCAGGGCAAGGCTCCGGATTAGCCAGGTAGGAGAGACCGGAAAACAATGGTAGGATTCGAGGCAAGATGTGGCACCACTGCTATGGGGATAATGCCCCATACAGATATTGAGCGGGCGCTGGCACTCGCCCTGAGCCTGGATATCCCCTTCTGGCCCCAGCTTCCCCGGGTGAGCATCTACGAAGACATGTATGTCCAGGCATCGGAGGGCTTCCCGGGAATAGCGATCGACTTCGACAGACAGAGGCTCGTCTTCGACACCGCCCGGTTCGAGCAGGAGCTCGACGGTTACTTCGCCCGCATGGATGACCCCGCGACTTTTGCCCTCAGCCCGGAGTATTCCGCGGTGTTCCACAGTTTCCTGTCGAAGGAGCTACAGGGCTACCGGGCCATCCGGGGACAGCTCACCGGTCCGGTGAGCTTTGGCTTCAAGGTGCTCGACGAGAGCCTGAAGCCGATCATCTACAACGATTCGGCGCGCACCGTCCTGTTTGATTTCATGCAGAAGAAGGCCGGCATCCAGTACCGGCAGCTCAGGGCGAAGAACGTCAACGCCTTCGTCTGGCTGGATGAGCCGGGGCTGGGCTACGTGTTCAGCGGCCTTACGGGGTACAACGAGCAACAAGCCAGGGACGACTACCATAGCTTCGTCGAGGGGCTGGAAGGGCCTACCGGACTCCACCTCTGTGCCGAGGTGAACCTGCCCTACCTGCTGGAGCTGGGCACGGACATTCTGTCGTTCGATGCCTACCAAATCGGCTTCATGCCGGGAGAGTATGCGGACAGCGTGGCCGGGTTCATCCGGAAGGGCGGCATAATCTCCTGGGGCATCGTCCCCACCGAGTCCGCGGTCCTGGCCGGGCACACGCCTGACAGGCTGGCCGCCGCGCTCTCGGGTTACTGGGAGGTGATCTCGGAGACCACGGGCCTGTCACCGGAGCAGATCGCGATGCAGTCCCTGGTGGCGCCGGCCAGGTGCTGTCTCAGTGAAACGACGTCTGCGGACACCGGCGACAGGACGACACACGAATGCCCGGTCTCCAGCGCGGAGGAGGCCGTGGTCGAGAAGGCATTTGCCTTCCTGCCCGAGGTCTCGCGGATACTGCGGGATCAGTATGGTGTATGATAGAGTAGCAGCGTTAGCCGCTTCTGCAGCAAATCGTAAGGAGAGCGATTATGAAGGTATTGGGCATTATGGGCAGCCCCAGGAGGCAGAGCAATACCGAGATCCTTCTGGACAAAGCGCTGGAAGGCGCGGCCGGGGCCGGAGCGGAGGTCGAAAAGGTACTCGTCTCCAGGCTCAAGATCACGCCGTGTATGGAGATTTATGCCTGTCTCAAGGACGGCAACTGCTCCATCAAGGACGACATGGACCCGCTGTACCGGAAGCTGCTGGAGGCAGACCACGTCATTCTTGCCTCGCCGATATTCTTCTACAGCATAACCGCCCAGGCAAAGGCGGTAGTGGACAGGTGCCAGGCGCTGTGGGTGAGACGACACGTGCTCAAGACGGGAGGCGACGACAGGCGGGAGCGGAGGGGAGCTTTCATCTCGGTCGGCGCCACCAGGGGCGAAAAACTGTTCGACGGCGCGGTGCTCACGGTGAAGTACTTCTTCGATGCCATAGGCGTGAAATACGCCGGCGACCTGCTGGTCAGGGGGATCGATAACAAGGGCCAGATCGAAGAGCAAACCGGGGCGCTGGAAGATGCCTTCCGGCTCGGGCAAGAGCTCATTACCGGCGCGGGAGAACGCCGGTGAATGAGGTAAAGGGTCGCGCTAATAGAAGGGCACCGGGTGAAGGTTATCGCCGCCGCAACAGCTTATCCCACCTGTCCGCCCGAGTCTGCTCCACACGACCGTTCAGTTCGGCCAGGAAGCGGGCAACGTCCGACCGCTTGAACCTGCGGTCCCCCCGGGCAGTGATGCGATAGGCCTTTATCTTTCCGTTGTTGCTCCAGCGCCTGAGGGTATTGGGATGGACATGGAGCAACCGGGCCACCTCCCTGACCGTCAGCATTTCGCTTAACTGCTCTTCATTATCCATGATTGTCACGTCTGCTCTTTAACTAACTTACCTTAACAGTAACCTGTCCGGGCTGCCCGCGCAATCACCCAAAAGTATCAACTCGGGGAGACAATAGTCCCGGGCAAGGAGCCGAAAAGTCCTGCTCATCCTCTACCCGCGAAGAACCCGGGCACATGGACCGATGCCGGGCCCCGGGCACTACCCCCCCGAAGCCCCGTCGGGCCGAGAGAAGGTCGCAGGAGAAAAGTCCAGAAATCGCCGAGATTTGTAAGAAAAGTTAGGTTCGGTGTATTGACTTTTGCCTGCAGTTGGAATATGCTTGATATAGGTCAAGCGAGAACAATACAACTGCTGCTTGGAGTGAAAGGCAGCGAGTTAGAGCGCGTAAGCTTTCGCGTATAACGAGGGACAGGAGGAAGAGGCCACCAGCATCCCGTGCGTGAGGAGACGTTGAGACTGGGCCTGTAACTGGTCGCCTGGGTCTGGCGGAGTCAATAGCGAAACCGGCCCTGGTGAGGCCGGTTTGTTGTCTGAGGATAATGATGAGAGTCCTGCTTGTGAAGCTACCTGAAGACATAGCCGAGTATATTCCCCTTGTCCTGAAGGTAAGATGGTCCGACCTGACCGTCTTCGCCGCCAATGAATCGACAGAGGCCATGCGGCTAATACACAGCGAGCAGCCCCATCTGGCCATTCTTCATCTTCCTGACCGAAGCGACAGAGCATCCCACGAGGAATGCTTCGACCTCATCGGTAATATACGCGGGTTCTCCGGTGTGCCCCTCATCATTCTGGGACAGGAGGATGACGTCATGGACAGGGTGAGGGCCCTGGAGGCAGGCGCGGATGACTGGGTGTCCATGGGTTTCAGCCCCATGGAGTTCATCGCCAAAGTCGGTGCCATTCTGCGGCGCTGCTCGCCTCACGAGCAAGGGGTAGGGTCCTTCCTTGGCGGCAGGCTGTCCATAGACTACGCCGCCCGCCAGGTGTCTGTACTGGGCAGAGCGGTGAAACTGACCCCGATTCAGTACAAGATCCTCTGTCACCTGGCCGAGAACGAGGGCAGGGTGTGCACGAGCACCGAACTGCTGCAGCGCGTTTGGGGCCCGCACTGCCGTGACGCAAAGGAGCTACTCAAGCTGAATGTCTACCGCCTGCGGTCCAAGCTCAAACAAGACCCCGCGGATCCCGAGATCATCTTCAACGAGAGGGGAACGGGCTACATCATCAGGCCATCCGGTTCAGGGCTGTAGAAAAAGGGCCCCCGGGCCCCGACATCATTGTCAACAACAGAGGTATCAGCTACGTCATGAGCCCCTTAGAGTCGGGCCTCTAATAGACACTCGGCCTCTTGAACTGTCCACGGCACCACCGACCCTCCGTAACGGCAGCTACAGCGACAATCCTGATGGTAACGCAGCCAACCCTTGGGCACACGACGAAACACCCTGCCTGACCTTCCCCCAAGATTCTTCGCTTCCTTCCCCCGGGAGGGTACAAGACCCTCCCCTACATTATGTTACGCGTTCCGGGGGGGGCCGAGGCCGAAGCCAGGGCACGTGCCCGGTGGGCTGGCGGCAGAGCCCCCAATGCTCCTGTCATCGCGAGGAGCCCCGATGTAATCGGGGCGACGTGGCGATCTCAGTCCGCCCTACTGCCTCTACAAGGCTACGCCAAGCCTCGCTGGATCTACCCCCGGGGCATCTGTCATCGCGAGCCCCGTGCCGAAGCTAAAATGCCAAAGCTCAAAGGACAAATCAAGCTCAAAATCCCAATGACAAACAGGGTGCCCCCGGTAGCCACAGGGCCGCGTCTTTGCATTTGAGCATTTGGATTTCATTTGTGATTTAGATTCTGACATTTGGCATTCGTCGGGAGATTGCCGCGTCCCGATTCCATCGGGACTCGCAACGACACGTGAGCCCGGGGGATGGCGGCGCCACCCCGGCGCCGCTGTCCACACCAAACTGTTACAAAAATGTCATTTCCCGGCCTCGTTCTGTTATGACTTCGTTATCACCGGTGGGATAATATATGAGCAGGTGACGGCTTCCCGGCTTCGACCCCCGGGAAGTCGTCCACCGTGTGGCCGGCAATACGAAGAATCAGCAACCCGGCGCCTCAAGGGTTGAACGAAGACCGATATGCCGGCCTTCGGGTCCGGTCTTGTTCAGTGGTTGAGTGTTGTGATGAAAGTCCTGCTTCTAAAGCTACCTCAAGAGCAAGTCAAGGATATCCTTCTCCTGTTGAAGGTCAGATGGTCCGATCTGACTCCCTTCTGCGCCGAGGAAGCAACCGAGGCCCTGCACATAATACACAGGGAACAACCCCATCTTGCCATTCTTCACATTCCGGAGCGCAACAACGGGGCATCGCCTGAGGAGTGCTTCGAGCTCATCGGGCGGATCCACGCCTCGTCCGCCCTGCCCCTGATCATCCTCGGCCGGGACCACGACATCACGGACAAGGTGAGGGCTCTGGAGATGGGCGCCGATGATTGGGTGTCGGCAGGTTTCAGCCCGATGGAGTTCATCGCCAAGGTCGGTGCCATTCTGCGGCGCTGCTCGCCTCACGAGCAAGGGGTAGGATCTTTCCTTGGCGGCAGGCTGTCTATAGACTATGCCGCCCGCCAGGTGTCTATACTGGGCAGACCGGTGAAGCTGACCCCGATTCAGTACAAGATCCTCTGTCACCTGGCCGAGAACGAAGGCAGGGTATGCACGAACACCGAGCTCCTCGAGCGCATATGGGGGCCGGGCTGCCGGGATGCCAGAGAGCTGCTCAAGCTGAACATCTATCGCCTGCGCTCCAGGCTTAGACAGGACCCCAGCGACCCCGAGATCATCTTCAACGAGAGGGGAACGGGCTACATCATCAGGCCATCCGGTACAGGCCTGTAGAAAAAGGGCCCCCGGGCCCCGACATCATTGTCAACGACAGAGGTATCAGCTACGTCATTAGCCCCTTAGAATCGGGCCTCTAATAGACACCCGGCCTCTTGAACTGTCCACGGCACCACCGACCCTCCGTA
>PWRA01000149.1 GCA_003556385.1 Dehalococcoidia bacterium
CAGGTTGTCCACCAGCGGCGGACTTGCCTTCAGCAGCTTCAGAATCTCTTCCCGGGAAAGGACACCGTACATACACACACCGGCGGAGCATGTTCACCCGGCCCGCACCTTACCCGGCCAGTATAATCCATGCCCGAACCGGCAGGCAAGATACCGCGATGCCATTCCGGTGGCGCTGCAACCCTTGATCGGCGGTTTCCACGCCGAAAAACAGGCGGCCCCGGACGACAGGCCGCTGCTGTTGAACCTTCAGGCAACTATGCCCGGCGCCCGGATCCTGCTAATATAGGTGCCGGCACAGTTCATCTGTGCGGTACAACGGCCGTGAAAGTGGTAGCAATCGTCGGCATGGCAGGCGCGGGCAAGTCCGCGGTAGCCACCGTATTCGAGGAGCGCGGCTTCCAGAGAGTCCGTTTCGGGGACATCACCGACCGGGAGCTGGAGAAGCGAAACCTGGAGCGAAACGAGGAGAACGAGCGTTATGTCAGGCAGCTACTGCGCGGGCAACACGGTATGGCTGCCTATGCTAAACTGAACCTGCCGAGGATCGACAGCGCGCTGAAATCGTCGGACGTTGTCCTGGACGGGTTGTATTCCTGGGAGGAGTACACACTGCTGAAGGACCACTACAGGGGACGGTTCAGCACGGTGGCAGTCTGGGCCTCGCCGGCGACCAGGCACCGGAGGCTCTCGTGCCGGGAGGAGCGGCCGCTGACGCCCGGGGAAGCAGCCGGCCGCGACACAGCCGAAATCGAGCAGAGCAGTAAGGGCGGGCCGATTGCCATGGCCGATTTCGTCATAATCAACGAAGGGTCGCTCGAGGATACGGAGAAGCAGACCGAACGCCTGATAGCAGATTTGAGATGAGAAGCAGGACCAGACCGGCCATAGATGAATACTTCCTGAAGATAGCTTCCGTAGTGGCGGAACGGTCCACGTGCCGGCGTCACCACGTAGGCGCCGTGGCGATGAAGAACAAGCACATCCTGGCCACCGGTTACAACGGAGCCGCCGCCGGCCTCAAGGACTGCCTGGAACTGGGCTGTCTGAGGGACGAGATGGGCATAGAATCGGGAACCAGGCAGGAGATATGCCGGGGCATTCACGCGGAGCAGAATGTGATCATCCAGGCCTCACTGCACGGCGTCAGCCTCGAAGGCTGCACTATCTACTGTACCCACACGCCATGCGTTCTCTGCGCCAAGATGCTGGCCAATGCCAGGATAGGCCGCTTTGTCACATTCGGCAACTACGCCGATGCTTCGTTCGTAGAGCTGTTCGGCGAAGCAGGAATAGAGTTCGTGCAGCACGACAAGCCACCCTGCGAGATCACCTACCTGCCCTGAAGCGGAGGCTGTCGTATTCTCCCCCTGGTAAGCGAGACGAAGATGCCGCCGAAGCAAAGTGCAGCCAGCACTATGAAGGATGTCCTCATGCTTGTCTGAAAGAGGGGGAAGTATTCGGGCGTGATCTCCACCCTTCCCATATATGCAGCCAGCATCAACATGGCGATTCCCATGCCAAAGACCATGCCGATCTGCCGTGTCGTCGCCACCATTGCCGACGCCACCCCGTAGGCGCTGCGCGGCGCAGAACTCATGACTGCGTTGATGTTGGGCGAGGCAAAAAGGGCCAGTCCGCAACCCACCACCACCAGACCGGCGACCACCGACCACAAGGGAGTCGCGTCATCGAAGAAGATGAAGAGCGCAACCCCCACCGTGGTGATCGCCATTCCTGCGGATGCGATCACCCTGGGTTCAATCCTATCCGAAAGCCTGCCGGCCAGCGGTGAAACCATAGCCGATATGGCCGGCATGGCCACCAGAACCAGGCCGGCGCTCTCCGGAGTGAAGTCTCTCACATACTGGAGGTACAGGCTCATGAGGAATGATATGGCCAGCACAGGACTGTACTCGAGCACCGCCGCCAGGCTGGAGAACGTGAAGGTCCTGCTCTTCCGGAACAGGTCGGTATTGAGCACCGGGCTCCGGGACCTCAGCTGCAACCTGGTAAACACCGTAAGCCCGATGATGCCTGCCACAACCAGCCAGATACCAGAGATGGCGGGCAGGGTGGTGAAGCCGTATATGAGCGCCAGCAGCGCCAGGGTGTAGAGCGCGGAGCCGGCAAAATCGAACTTCTCGCCCCTGGCCCCGGTCCATTCACCCTTTAGCTTCCACAGCACGGCGCCGATCACTATCAGTCCCAGCGGCACGTTCAGAAAGAAAATGGCTCTCCAGCCGAGATGCTGGGTGATGACGCCGCCCAGCACCGGCCCCAGGGCAAGCCCGGCATACGCAGCCATAGCATTTATCCCCAGGACCTTCCCCCTTTCAGCGAGCGGGAACACCCCGGTGAGCAACGCGACCGCGGTACCGGCAAGCATGGAAACGCCGATTCCCTGTAGGATCCGAAACGAGATAAGCATGAGGCCGGAACCGGCCACAGCGGCGAGCAAAGACGCGATCGTGAATATGACTATCCCGGAGGTGAAGACCTTCTTCCTTCCGTATATGTCTGCCATCCTGCCGAAGGGGACAAGAAAGACTGCGGAAGCCAGGAGGTAGGCGGTGGTGATCCAGCCGAGCGTAACGCCGTCCAAGGCCAGTTCAGCGCCGATCGAGGGAAGGGCGATGTTTACCGATGCCGCCATAAACGGGAAGAGGAAGAAGGTCATTGCGGCGACGAGGAGCATCGCCTTTTTTGCGGCGGCATCGCTTACAGGCTCATCCACAATCGGTAATTATAACCCAGACGGCGGCGAAGGTTCTAACCGCATGGCATCCTGTACGCACCGGCCATGCCGCCCGGCGCCACGGGGGTAGCCATCCTGTGATAACACAGACGCGGGGACCGGCGCGTCGATTGCCTTAACACGGCTATCACTGTAAACTTGATGTCCGCTGCAAAGCCACTCTCAAAACACAGGACACCGGGCAAGATGTTTTCGACGAAGATGGGGGCCGCCAAACTGCTGATCGGAGTAGTCATCGGTCTGATCGTGCTCAAGGTGGTCGTGGGCTGGCTCACCGGCAGCATGAGCGTGATAGCCCAGGCAGCCGATAGCCTGCTGGACCTGTTTGCCGCGATAGTCACGTTCTCTGCGATTCGCATCGTGGCGAAGCCGGCCGATGCCGAGCACCCCTATGGGCACGGTAAGGCGGAGGACATTGCGGGCGTCGTCCAGGGAGTCCTCATCTTCGTCGCAGGGGGACTCATCATCTACGGGGCCATAGACCGCATTATCGAGGGCGCCGTCGTCCAGCTGGTGGAGGCGGGCATCGCCGTGATGGCGGTTTCTATCGTGGCCAGCATACTGCTGGCCCGCCGTCTGCTAAGCGTGTCCAGGGCCACCGGATCGGTAGCGCTGGAGGCGAACGCACGTAACATCACTGCGGATATCTACTCGGCCTCGGCGGTGCTGGTGGGCCTGGCGGTAGTACGATTCACCGGCCTCAATGTCATCGACTCTGTGATCGCCATCGGGGTCGCCGGTTACATACTCAAGCTGGCCGTGGACACCGTGCGCAAGGCGATGTCGGGACTGCTTGACGAGAAGCTGCCTCCTTCACAACAGGCAACCATTGAAGGCATACTACGGCAACACAGGAACGAGGTATCCGGTTTCCACACACTGCGCACACGTCGGGCGGGAAGCCAGAGGTATGCAGACCTGCACCTGGTGATGGCCGCGGAAATCAGCCTGGAAGAGGCCCACCGGATATGCGAGGAGGTTGAGGCCGAGCTACAGAATGCCCTCGGGGAAGCGAGCGTGACCATCCACGCCGAACCATGCGACAGGGCATGTAAGCACTGCAACGCAGTCTGTTCCACGCGAGACACCGATTAGCCGGTGGCGGCGTGCCATCCTCTTGCGGCAGACGGCGGATAGCGCCCCGGCGGCTGCAAAGGCGGGAGTCGGTAAGGTCAGGGCCCTGCACATCCCAGTTGCCCCAGGAGCCATTCCCCACCATAGACAATGGCGAACCCTATCGCCAGGCAGATCAAGACTATGATCGGGCCCCTGAGAAGGAATCTCTTCACCATAAGCGCGTCTGAACTCTAACCCGACCGTCTGCGGCGTTTGGCCAGCCTCGCCCTCTTCGACACGGCGTTTCTATATACCCTTGCCAGGCTCTTACCGTGCTGCGGGACCCTGGCCTTCTCCTTGGCACGACGCCTTGCCCTTCGCTCCTGCCTGGTCTTGCGGGCAATCCGGTCCTGATCGGGAAGATGCTCGTCTACCACCTGATCTCGTATGCGCCGAGAACGAAGTCAAGGTCTTCCTGGAAAGCAGCCAGCTTCTCCCCGGGACAGTGTTCCTCATCCACGTCGAGCAGCATCTTGGTTTCATCGCGCGGTGAGCCCAGTATGTGAACGCTACCGCATTCGTCCTGCCCTTTCTCCTGACTCCCCCGCATCTTCAGTGCCAGTGTGATACGCGACTGGGTGGCGCCGCTGGACAGTCCGTACGTCTGCGATTCGGTCTGGACCGCGACCACTCCTTGTTTCTGCAACAAGCCCCGCACCTCGTCACACAGCATCCCGGCATTCACTCCCCTGTAAGTCTTCTTAATCTGCATCTTCGTATTGCTCTCCCGGCGCGCATTATAGCACCTCCTTTGCCCGACTGCACCATTCGTGTGGTATAATTCCGGTTCCAGATGAAGAAGGAACTGATGCAGATCCTGGCCTGTCCCGTGTGCAAAGGGGACCTGGAACTCAGGGCGGACAAAGAAGAAGGGGATGAAGTAGTCTCCGGCACTCTATACTGTTCGGCCTGCGATTACTCCTACCCCATTGTGGACACAATCCCCAATCTGCTGCCGCCGGAGCTCCAGGGCTAGCTAGGGACTGTACGCCACACCGCTGGTGGGCGATTCCCAGACCTCTACGCACACCAGTCTGACCGGCGATTCGGAGAGGCACGGTCCAAGCTCCCCGTATACAGTGGCGGCGATGTTCTCGCTGGAAGGCCCGATCCTGTCGAGAGGCGACAACTCGTTCAGGCAGGTATGGTCGAACCGGGCCAGAACCTGCCTCAGGTGCTGCTTTAGCTCGGCGAAATCATAAGCCAGGCCGTTCTCATCGAGTCCAGCCGCTTCCACACGGGCGACAACCTTGAAGCGGTGGCCGTGCATGTTCTCACACTTGCCGCGGTAGCTCGGGAGGAAGTGGGCAGCGTCAAAGTGCTCTTCCACAAATAGCTGATACATCAGACCCTCCTTCGTATTTCCATACGCCCTCTCGTCCCTCAACCGCGTCCGCCAGCCCGGCAATGGTCATGCGCCGACCGGGATGGACCAGATCCGGTGCAATCTCAGCCAGCGGTATGAGCACGAACGCCCGGTCGGCCAGGCGGGGATGCGGAATGGCCAGGCTGTCGGTCTCCACAATTTCGTCGTCATATAAGAGAATGTCTACGTCCATTACACGCGGTGCATCTCTCTCACCGCCGGCACCTCTGCCCATGGTGCGTTCGATCTCCTTGGCCAGGCGGAGGAGGTCGCCGGGAGACAGCTGCGTCTCGATCCGGCAGACGAGGTTGAGAAACAATGGGTGCTCGCTGCCGCGTGGCCGCCGTGGGACGGACTCGGTCTCATAGACGGATGAGACCCGGCCGATCTCCACGCTCCCGGAAAGCATCGTCAGAGCCCGACACAGGTTCTTCTCTCGCTCCCCCAGGTTTGAGCCCAGACACAGATAGGCGACGGCCAATTCGCTCACACCCCTTTGACGATGGCATCGCTCATCCTGCAGACTCGTACCATCGCCCCGACATCATGCACCCGGACGACATCGACGCCCTTCGCGATGCCGATAGCTACAGTGGCCGCTGTTCCCTCCCACCGCAGATCACCCGGCGGAACGAACGCCACC
>PWRA01000061.1 GCA_003556385.1 Dehalococcoidia bacterium
CGGTTTCAGCAGCGTTAGAGTAGCTTATGCCGGCGGCCGTGGCTGAGTCGGGAATACCCATGACCAGGTCAGCATCAACGGGGTACTCTTGGGCCAGTGCTCTCCCCATGGCTTCCCTCGCGGGGTAAAGCAGTTTCCCTTCGATGATGCTGTCGGGGCGGGCAAAGTAAATATACTCGAAAATACAGAGGGCGCGCTTGGCCACCTCCTTCGTGAAACTCTTTACGCCGCCGCCATCTATGACCAGGATCTCTCCAGGTTTGACTTCTCGTATGAACTCGGCGCCTATATGGTCTAGGGCGCAGCTCTCCGACGCAATCGTCCATCCGTTGTCAATGGTTCCGAGGCAGAGAGGACGAACACCAAAGGAATCACGCACGGCGATCAGCTTGTCTTCGGTCAAGATGACCAGCGAATAGGCCCCCTGGAGACGGTACATGGCGTGCTCGATCTTGTTGTGCCAGTCCTGCCCCGGGGAAGCCAGTATCAAGTTGGCGATGACCTCCGAATCAGTGCCGGTGTAGAAATGAAAGCCCCGTTCCTGGAGCTCATCGCGGAGTAACTCTGAGTTGATGATATTGCCGTTATGGGCGAGGGCGATGCTCAACCCGTTGGATCTCGCCAGAATGGGCTGGGCGTTCGCCGGCCTGCTCGAGCCTGTCGTGGAGTAACGGTTATGACCGATGCCGATGTGCCCTTTGAGCGAGGCAAGGTCATCCTCAGTGAATGCCTGGGAGACCAGTCCCATCCTGGTGTGCAGCTTGATACCGTAGCCATCGCTAACGGCGATGCCGGTGCTTTCTTGACCGCGATGCTGCAGTGCGAAAAGAGCGAAAAAAGTCGTCTGTGCCACATTTATGCTCGAGGCATAGACCCCAAAAACGCCGCAGCTTTCGTGCATACGAGTTGTCTTTACAGGGCAATTGTAGAGCATCTAGCTGTCCGGGTCAATTTCACAAGAATTCCTTATCGTGGTATGATATACGGCATTATTAAGCGAGGGAGTTTATTATAGTGGACAAGGAAAAGAAGGCGGAGATCATCACCCAGTACAGGCTGAAGGAGAACGATACGGGATCCGTCGAGGTACAGGTGGCTCTGCTTACGGAGCGGATCAACCGGTTAACGGAGCATTTGAAGTTGTACCCTCAGGATCGACACACCCGCCATAAGCTTCACAGAGTGATCGGGAAGCAAAGGCGCTTGTTGGCTTACCTGAGCAGGGAGGATGGGGGGCGGCATCGGTCTCTGGTCACCAGGTTGGGATTAAGGAAGTGACATGCCCGAGGTTCTGGAGCGTTCACTGGGTGGCAGGGTGCTGGGTATCGAGGCCGGGAGATTTGTTCGGCAGGCAAACGGGGCTGTGGCTGTCACGTGTGGTAACACGATTGTTCTAGTCACAGCTTGTGCGGCGTCTGAACCTCGCGAAGACATGGATTTCTTGTCCCTGACCGTAGACTATGAGGAGAGCTTGAATGCAGCGGGCAAGATACCGGGCAGCTTCGTCAGATGCGAAGAACGGCCTGGCGAAGAGGCGATAATAACCGCCCGGCTCATCGACCGCTCTTTGCGCCCTCGCTTCTCCAGGGAACTCAGGCATGATGTCCAGGTCGTTGCGACGGTGCTGTCTGTTGATCAGGAACACGACCCCGACGTCTGTGCTCTTATCGGCGCCTCTGCGGCATTAATGCTCTCGGATGTTCCGTTCTCCGGTCCCATATCGGCCGTACATGTCGGCTACATAGATGGAGGATAGTACATGGAGCTCATAAGGGTGGTAATCAACGGCGCTCTGGGCAGGATGGGCCAGGAGATAACCAGGGCTATCGTTCGTGAGTCGGGGCTAAAGGCGGTGGGGGCTGTCGAAAACGAGGTGAGTCAGCAGTACCTTCCTCTGGCCGATACTGTCGATCTGGTACCGTTCTCATCTGATTTGGGTTCCCTGTTGAAAAAGTGCCACGCTGATGTTGTGGTTGATTTCACAAACGCCGAAGCGTCGATGACAGCTGCTCGTATCGCCATTAAGCAGGGCGTTAATATGGTCATAGGCACTACCGGCCTCTCGGATGAGAACCTGGAGGAGATCGAGCGGCTATGCCGGGTCAACGGGGTGGGGGCCGTAGTGGCGCCCAATTTCTCCCTGGGGGCGACACTGCTGATACACTTGTCGAAACTGGCGGCCGGGTTCTTCGATCACGTAGAGATCATCGAAATGCACCATGACCAGAAGGCTGACGTTCCGTCAGGTACTGCTGTGGCCACGGCGCAGGCCATGTTGCAGGCACGTGGCAAATCGTTCGTTCACCCTGAAGACATTGAAGAGATGCGTAGCAGTGCAAGGGGAGGACAGCTAGATGGCGTAGCTATTCATAGCTTGAGGCTGCCCGGTGTGATGTCCGGGCAGGAAGTCATACTGAGCGGCCCTGGCGAGACTCTGACTCTATCACATAACGCCATAAGCCGGGTGTGTTACTTGCCGGGCATCATCCTGGCGATAAAGACAGTGACAAAACGCAAGGGGCTGTCCCGCGGGTTGGACGGCTTGCTGGAGCTGTAGGAAGAAAGGTCATGGAAGCATTCAACGTAGCTATAGTCGGCGCTACCGGCATCGTAGGGCAGGAGTTCATCAAAGTGCTGGAGCAGCGCAGTTTTCCTGTCGCTTCCATCCAGTTGCTGACGGCTGACCACTCTTCCAGTGCGAAGCTGTTCTTCAATCATCAGAGAATCGAAGTCAGCGAAGCGAGGCCGGAGTCGTTTCGTGATGTCGATATTGCCTTCTTCTCGGCTGGTGCCGGGGCCAGTTGGAGGTTATCACCTCTGATCGCCGAAACAGGAGCGGTGGTCATTGACGGTAGTCCGGCGTTCAGGATGGATCCGGCAGTGCCTTTGGTCGTTCCCGAGGTGAACCCCGAAGATATCGACTGGCACAAGGGGATAATCGCCAGTCCGAACTGCGCCACAATCCAAACGGTTGTGGCTTTGCATCCTTTGCACAAAGTGAACCCCATAAGGCGAATCGTAGTGAGCACCTATCAGTCGGTGTCGAGCAGCGGTGCCGCTGCGGTGCAGGAACTGACAAACCAATCGCGACTGGTTCTGGAAGGGCGGCGCATTTGCCCTCACGTCTATTCTCACCAGATAGCCTTCAATGTGCTGCCGGAAATCGATGTCTTCCTGGATAATGGGTATACCAAAGAAGAGCAGAGATTGGTGGAAGAAACCCGCAGGATACTGCATACTGAGGACATTGCCATCTCCGCTACCTGCGTGCGCGTCCCCGTGTACTTCGGCCATAGCGCAGCAGTTAATGTGGAGTTCAGTTCTCCCATTACGGTTGAGGAGGTGCGGAAGGCCCTCGCTCAGGCCCCGGGGGTCAGGGTGCTTGACGATCCCAGCGTCAGTTTCTATCCCCAACCCTGGGCCGCCACCGGGTCGGAGCACGTATTTGTGGGCCGGATAAGGAAGGATATGTCTCATCCCAACGGACTCGTCATGTGGATAGTAGCGGATAATCTGCGGAAAGGTGCAGCACTAAACGCCGTGCAGATAGCCGAGACGGCCATTGAAAGGGGCTACATTAGCTCCAAGAGCAGCGTGGCCAGCCTGAACGATTAGGCGGGCCGGGTGTCAAGAAGGTTCTCACCATCCCTGCTCATACCCAGGGATGGATAGCTTTCACCGATATGACCTGTTTCCGGTCCGGCCCTACTGATACCAGGCTGATCGGGCAAGAGAGCAGATCCTCGAGCCGGCGCAGATAGTCGCGAGCTTCTTTGGGCAGGCCCTCGAAATCGCGGGTATCGCTCATTGATTCCTGCCAGCCCTCCATCTCTTCATAGACAGGTTGGCACTTCTCCAGTACGGACGAATCGCTGGGGAAAGTGGTCAGGGTTTCGCCGTCGCATGTGTAAGCCGTGCAAATCTTGATGGACCCGAAACCGTCATAAATGTCCAGATGGGTTAAGGCAATATCGCTGAGGCCGTCTACCTGCACCGCAAACCGGCCTGCAACGGCATCGAACCAACCACACCTTCGCGGCCTGCCGGTGGTTGCGCCGTACTCGTGGGCCTTTTCCCGGATGAAGTCACCGGTTTCGTCCTTGAGCTCCGTGGGCATGGGGCCGGCGCCGACCCTCGTGTTATATGCCTTGAACACTCCCACGACACGATCGATTTCCTTCGGGCCGAGGCCGGCTCCGATGCAGGCAGCCCCGGCCAATGGCGACGAAGAGGTCACATAGGGGTAGGTGCCGAAGTCGGGGTCAAGCAGTGCCCCCTGGGCGCCCTCCAGGAGGATCATCTTCCCCCTCGCCATCGCTTCCCGGGTTACCGACGCTGTATCGCAGATGAAGGGGGCTAGTTGCTCACCGTACTGGCGGTAGCTCTCGTAAATCTCCTCCAGCGACAGCGGCGCAGCCTCATATGCCCTGGTTAGGACGATGTTCTTGAACTCCAGGGCTGTCTGCAGGCGCCTGTAAAACACGTCCTTATCCAGCAGTTCCCCGGCACGGATTCCCAGGCGGGCTGCCTTGTCGGCATAGACCGGGCCGATCCCTTTGCGTGTAGTACCCAGCGCCCCCTTGTTCCGCTGCTTCTCCTCCAGTTCATCCAGAAGCAGGTGATAAGGCATGATCAGGTGAGCCCGGTCACTGACGAGGAGACGACCCGTGTCGATACCGTGTCTCTCCAGTTCCTCTATCTCTCTGAGCAGCACCGCCGGATTGACGGCCACTCCCGTGCCGATGATACAGGTCACCTCAGGATAGAAGATGCCCGAAGGAATCAGATGTAGCTTGAACTCACCATAGGGGTTGATCACGGTGTGGCCGGCGTTATCTCCCCCTGAGAAACGCACCACCATATTCGCTCTCTCAGCTAAGAGATCGACTATCTTACCTTTACCCTCATCACCCCATTGGCCTCCCACGACTGCTACTATAGCCACTTGATCAACCTCCAGTTCTCGATTGCTTGTACACATGAACCAGCCTCTGTGCTGCAGTCACAAAGACAAAGACCGTCAGCACAGACAAGCCAATAAGGATCTGGTTCACGAGCAAAGCGACCGCCAATACTATAACCCTTTCGGACCTGGTAAACAAGCCTACCCCGCATTGCCAGCCGAGTCCTTCTGCCCTGGCCTTTATATAGCTGACCAGGAACGAGCCGACTAGGACAGCGAAGATGAGTCCTATCTCGAGGCTTGATCCTCCCGCCGGATCCCGTACATACCAGACCATAAGACCGAACAGTACGGCCGCCTCACTGATGCGGTCGAAGGTGGAGTCCAGAAGAGCGCCCATCTTCGTACTCTGCCCTGTGAAGCGGGCCAGTGCTCCGTCAAGAAGGTCGAATATACCTGACACAAGGACCAGAATCCCGCCGAGAAGGAAGTGACCGGTGGCGACCACATAGGCCGCCCCCAGGCTGACAGCAAGGCTGAGAAAGGTAAGGGCGTTGGGCGTGATCCCACTCCTGCTCAGGACCCAGATCAGGGGGAGGGTAATACCGTGGCCCAGTTTTTGCCGGATGTCTGCTAACTTCATCCGTCCTTCCCGGCTAGCCTGCTATCCCCTTCTTCGCAAGAAAGCCGACTACCCTGCGCACTCGCTCCTCATCGTTCCACTCGCCGATCTCGCACACCCTTACTGCCCGCGGAGTCAGATGCGCGGCGATCATCGCCCAGTCTACATCTCCTTCTCCCGGTGCATAGTGGTCGGAAATGCCGCGCACATCGTGCAGGTGGATACCGATCATCTTGTGCTTGAAGCGCGACAGCCATTCTTCATGCGGACAGATCCCCAGACGCTGCTGAACCTCCGCGTGCCCCACGTCGTGCCAGTAGCCCACCGGGCCGTCCGGCGCCTCGTTGAGTAGCTGTGCCATCTCGTCCACGTCAGGTATCTCGCGGATATTGAATCTGGTCTCGAGTCCTAGCATTAGACCTCTCTCCCGACCGTATTCGCTAAGCTCTCGCAGGCTTTGCTTCGCAGCTTCCAGAAACGGAGCAACCAGGGAGGTACGTCGGCCAATTAGCTCGTCTCTAACCCGGCTATACTCTTTTGTCTGAGCACGACCCGCAGTATACAGCGCGGACAGCTCACCCTGCATACTCCGGTCGACGGGAGCTTCGCCCATGTGGAGGACCACTGCCGCAGCCGCCACACTCGATGCCGCCTCTATGGTCTGTTTGGCAACGCTGACGGCCTCCCGGCGTTCGTCTTCATCCAGCGAACTCAAGGAAAGGTCGGATACGGGGGCGCCGGTGGACGACGGCTTCGCCGGGCAGGGAGAATGGATGCTTGAGATCGGCACCCTCGTCTCAATGAGCTCACGGAGCATTCGCGGCGAAATCCAGGCGTTAGCTTCGATATGGGTGAAGCCTAGCGCCTGCGCCCTGCAGACGAACTCGGCCATATGGGCAAACCTGCCTTTGGCCCACATCGTGGAGAGGGATATACTGGACGACTCAGTACGGTCAACATGCTGATCCCCCTCAGATAAGCTCATGCAGTATAATGGAGCCGGTCTCTCAGGCTAGTCGGTAGCTGGTTGTCCTCCCAATACCAACAGCCTATCCGTCGATCTCGACCGACTCCAGTTCAGGAAGACAGACCGGGCATTCCTGCTGCTGTCCCGCGATGAATGCCTCCGTCTTTGCGTGCGCTTCCCCATCCGAATACTGGACGGGTGGAGACTTCATGAAATAGGCCGAAGGGCCCACGATGCTCCCGCTCAGGCCGCGGTCACGTGCCAGTTTGCAGCACCTGATGGCATCGATAACCACGCCGGCCGAATTGGGGCTATCCCACACCTCGAGCTTGAGCTCCACCTTCAACGGGACGTCGCCAAAGGTGCGCCCCTCCATCTGCAGGTAGCAGAACTTGCGATCGGTCAGCCACGGCACATAATCGCTGGGGCCGACGTGAATGTTGTCGGGATCGAGAACGTAGTCTAGCTGTGAAGTGACAGAATCGGTCTTGGAGATCTTCTTGGATTCCAGGCGCTCTCGCTGTAGCATATTATAGAAATCGGTGTTGCCGCCGAAGTTCAACTGATAGGTTCGCTCCAGTTTGACTCCACGATCACGGAACAGCCTCGTTAGCACCCGATGGGTGATGGTGGCGCCGACCTGTGACTTGATATCGTCGCCGATCATCGGTAGGCCGCGCTCGGAGAACCTGTTCTGCCAGTAGGGCTCACGCGCAATGAAGACAGGTATGCAGTTGATGAAGCCGCAGCCGGCCGTGAGTATTTGCTCTACGTACCACTTCGTGGCCTCCTCGCTCCCCACAGGCAGATAACTCACCACCACGTCGGTTTCGGTCTTCCTCAGTATGTCCACAATATTGGCCGTCGGGCCCGGTGCCTTGGTGATGATCTTGGACAGATAGGTGCCCAGACCGTCATGAGTCATGCCGCGCTCTACCCGCACCCCCGTCTTGGGCACGTCGGAAAACTTGAACGTATTGTTGGGCTTTACGAAGATGGCATCAGCCAGGTCCTTGCCCACTTTGTTTTTGTCGATGTCAAACGCAGCCACAAAGCTGATGTCGGATATATGGTAGCCCCCCAGGTTCACGTGCATCAGCCCGGGAACAGATTCGCTTTCCTTGGTATCCCTGTAGTAATGTACTCCCTGCACCAGGGAAGAGGCACAATTACCGACACCTATGATGGCTACGTTTATCGTTCCCATGTTACCTCCGTTCTGTGTCTGCGGAGAATGTGCCCGGCGAACTGGCTGTGCGCATCCGAAACACGTTGGTTCCAGATACAGGACACACTCCGTGAGTCTCGGGTCTGGCGTCCTTAAGGATCATGCTCCGGGGATTCTTGATCTCTCTGTCCGTCACGCACCTGGAACAGTATGCCTGCATTGAAAGCCACCCGAGTCTGGAAACCGGGCCTCGCTCACGTGTCTGTCTGTCTAGCGATTTATACAAATTTACCCGGCCTGATGTCAATACCTTGCGGTCCCGGCCGTGAGCGAGGGTGACTACTCGTCGGGGGTTAGTTCGCTGATCGTCTTCAGCAACCGCGCTCCCCGCTCGATCGAATCGTCATAGTGGAAGCTCAATTCCGGGGCATACCTCAACTTCAGGTGCGATGCGAGTTCTCTGCGCAGAAACCCGGCAGCGTCATGCAAGCCGGCCAGCATATCCTCCTTGTTGGCGTCGCTCCCCATAGTGCTAACGAATACTCTGGCCTGCTTGAGGTCGGGTGACAGCGTCACCTCTGTTACTGAGATAAGTCTGCCGAGTCTCGGGTCATTGACCTCGCGCTCCAGCAGCCCGCTGATTTCGCGCTGGATGAGTTTGCTTGCACGTTCACTTCGCCTGCTCACTTGCACCTCCTCTCCGGACAAAGCTATCATCCGACCCTCTCCTTACGGTAGAACTCAATGGTGTCGCCCACCTCAAAATCGGTGTTCCCCTCCATACCCAGTCCACATTCCAGGCCGGCGGCCACCTCAGAGACATCTTCTGTGAAACGCTTCAGGCTGGACACCCGGGTTTCCGCAATAGATTGGCCATTGCGCAACACCTTGACCTCGGCGTCCCTCCGTATCTTCCCCTCCATAACATAGACGCCCGCTATCCTGCCCAGCTTGCTGCTGGGGAAGACGGCTCTGACCTCGGCGCGCCCGATGAGTACGTCGGCGTACGTTGGCTCGAGCATCCCTTTCAGCGTCTTGTCCATGTCCTCTATAAGCTTGTAGATCACATTGTAGTGCTGGATGCCCACCGCCTCCGTGTTCGCCAGCTGCGTGGCTCCCGGCGTAACACCAGTGTCAAAACCGATCACAATGCCGTTTGAAGCTGAGGCCAGCAGGACATCGCTCTCTGTGATACTCCCGCTGGCAGCGTGGATGACCCTGATCCTCACCTGGTCGGTGCTCAACCTTTCCAGAGAGGTCTTCACCGGTTCTATGCTGCCCTCTACGTCGGTCTTCAGAACCACGTTGAGCTCCTTGATCTGCCCTTCGCTTATCTGGCTGGAGAGCGCGCTCAAACTGAGGGCGGAGCGGGGCTTGGTCTCCTTCTGCTTCTCGACGATGCTCCGTGCCGCGTGCTCGTTGGGAAGGACCATAAACAGGTCTCCCGACTGCGCCACTTCGTTTAACCCCAGGACTTCTACGGGAGTGGCGGGGCCGGCCTTCTGTACGTGCTTCCCCTTGTCATCGTACATGGCTTTTACCCGTCCCCATGCCTGGCCGGCTACCACAATGTTGCCCTTTCTGAGCGTACCCTGCTGCACAAGAAAGGTCGCCAGGGGCCCCTTGGTCTTGTCCAGCTTGGCCTCAACCACCACTCCTTCGGCGGGTCTATCTGGATCGGCTTTCAGCTCCAGTATGTCGGCAACCACGTACAGGTTTTCTAGCAGGTCGGATATACCTTCTCCCTGCTTGGCCGATATCGGTACGCAGACGGTATCGCCACCCCACTCCTCGATAACCAGCCCGATATCGGCAAGCTGCTGTTTCACCTTGTCCGGGTTGGCATCAGGCTTGTCAGTCTTGTTCATAGCCACGACTATGGGCACCCCGGCGGCTCTGGCATGGTCCACAGCTTCTGTGGTCTGGGGCATGACACCGTCATCGGCGGCAACCACCAGGATTACTATGTCGGTTGCATGTGCCCCCCGGGCTCTGATAGCGGTGAATGCTTCATGTCCCGGCGTATCCAGGAAGGTGATCTTGCGCCCGTCCACTACAGTCTGGTAGGCGCCTATGTGCTGGGTAATGGCTCCTGCCTCCTGGGCAGTCACATTGGTCTTTCTGATGAGGTCGAGAAGAGTGGTCTTGCCATGGTCAACGTGTCCCATGACGGTAACCACCGGAGGGCGGGCCGCCAGTTTTTCTCCTGTGTCCTCCCTTCTTGCCCGCACAGCTTTACGGTCTATCGCCGTCTGAGCCCTGTAGCCCATGTCTGCCGCGATTGCGCTTGCTGTGTCGAAGTCGATGACCTGGTTGACCCCGGCCATCACGCCTTTGCGCATGAGCTGTTTGATTATCTTAACCGGCTCCACCTCTAAGAGATCCGCCATTTGCTTTACGCTTATGGAAGGCGGAAGCTCCACCGAGGGCAGTTCCTGTTTGGTCTGTGATTTCTTGTCGCTCAAATCTAGCCTTTCTGCAGTTGGGTATGGCTGTACTCACTCAACGTGCGACGGTTTTCCACGCCGAGTTGTGTTCGCAGAGCATACTCCAGACGATTCTTTTTTAACGCCATTTCCCAGCATTCCTTGCTCGGGCACAGGTAGGCGCCCCTTCCCGGCTTCTTGCCCGAGTTATCTACCTCCACCTCTCCACTCTCGGTACATACCAGGCGGACGAAGGCTCTCTTGTCGTCGGTCCGCCGGCAGGCTATGCAGGTCCGCTGCGGTCGACGCTTACTCGTGGGAGTCGTCACCCCAAACATCATCGGACTTCTTTTTGGGCCTCGTGCTCTTGCCTTTGCCTTTCGCTCCGCTCTTCTGCTTGGCCGTCGTGCTCTTCATCGTGTCGCGCAGAAGGTCCTCGGCGAACCGGATCTGTGTCTCTTCGGTCTTCTCGGGCAGGGCCTCAAAGATGCTCGCCAGGTCGATCGGCTCCTCCTCCTCGGTCTCCTCGACCTCTTCCACCGGCTCTTCCTCAGTTGGTTCAATATCCATGATCTCGGGAAGAACCTCTTCCACTGCTTCCGGCTCTGGCGGCGCTGCCGCAGCCCTCTCCGCCTCGATAGCAGAGACGCTCCTGATATCGAATCGCCAGCCGGTGAGCTTCGCTGCCAGCCTCGCGTTTTGTCCCTCCTTGCCTATAGCCAGAGATAGCTGCTTGTCTGGTACGACCACGACGGCGGCCCTTCTCTCCTCGTCAACTCTTATGCTTGTCACCTGCGCCGGACCCAGGGCATTCGAGATGAAGACCCCGGGATCGCTCGCCCACTGGATTACATCTATCTTCTCGCCGTGTAGTTCACTGATGATGCTCTGGAGCCTTATGCCCCGCGGACCAAGACACGAACCAACCGGATCGACGTTCTCTTGACTGGTCGCCACCGCGACCTTGGTGCGATGCCCCGCCTCGCGCGCTATAGCTTTCAGCTCGACAAGTCCGCTGTGCACTTCCGGTATCTCCAGGTGGAACAGGCGGCGTATCAGGTTGGGATGAGACCGTGAGAGTATTATCTCAGGCCCTCTGCCCCCCGGTACGATCTCAAGAAGATAGAATTTGAGTCTCTGACCTTTGTAGTAGCGCTCGCCGGGAACCTGTTCACTCTCAGGAAGTATCGCTTCCGTTCGGTTCAGCCTGACATAGATTCGCCTGGCTTCCATGAAGTGTATCGCTCCCGTTACAACCTCTCCCTCTCTGCCGGTGAACTCTTCAAAGATAATGCGCTGTTCGGCTTCCCGTAATCGCTGCAGGACGACCTGCTTGGCGGCTTGAGCGGCAATACGTCCGATGTTCCTCGGCGTGCAGGGAATGGTCACCGTCTCACCGGGTTCCGCTGTGGCCCGCATCTGCTGAGCTTCATCGACGGAGATCTCGCGATCGGGATCGACAACCGACTCCACAACGGTCTTTCTCAGGTAGAAATCGATGTCGCCCGTGTTAGGATCGACCTTCACCACCACATCCTGGTCGGGTACGGCCTTATCCTTCTTGTACGCTGACGCGAGTGCCGATTCCAGCGCGGACAGCACTACCTCTTTAGGCAGGTTCCTCTCAGCCGAAAGCTGACTAATCGCCGCCTTAAGCTCCGTCTTCATCATTCTCTTTCCTGTTCAACTCCCCTGATTCAAAGAAAAAAGTGGGTTTGCCCCACCTTTAGCTTGAATCCTGTTAGTTGAATGTAGCATATTCGGGCCGAAAATGCAAGAATGAGCGCGAATGGTTTATACTGGGCAACGGTCGGCGGGTGGGGTGCGCTCCGTTCCGCGGATCGCAGACCGGTTCGCCGGTTGATCGATGACCGGCGAAGAGCCGACATAATGTGTTAGAGGAGGCAGACTATGCCGGAAGAATGTATCTTTTGCCGGATTGTCGCCGGGCAGATACCCGCCGATATCCTGTATCAGGATGATGGGTTTCTGGCCTTCCGGGACATCTCGCCCCAGGCGCCCACGCACGTGCTGGTCATACCCAAGACTCATATTGCGTCGTCGGCCGACCTCACCGACGACCACGTGGAGCTTGCCGGGCGCCTCATAATCATAGCCAGGAACTTGGCCGAGAAGGAGGCCATAGCCGAAAGTGGTTATCGCCTGGTGATAAATTGCCGCTCGGACGGAGGGCAGCAGGTGCCTCACCTTCATCTCCACCTGATCGGCGGCAGGCAGCTGAGCGGCCGGCTCGGCTGACGATTACAGCGACATGAGCCTGGCTATCAACGCCTCCACGGCTTCGTCCGGGGTAGATGCCCCCGCGGTTACGCCCACATTCTGCTTGCCCGGGAACCACGAGGTGTCGACGTCCTCCACAGTCTCTACCAGATGGGTCTCCACCAGGGGAGCACATATTTCGACCAGGTGCCTGGCGTTGGCGCTGCTGCTTCCGCCTATGACCAGCATCAGTTCACTCCTGCGGGCCAATCGTACGGCGGCTTCCTGCTGGCGGCGAGTTACTTGACATAAGGTATTCACGATGCGTATTTCCTTGACCCTGTGCCCGACCTTGGTTACGAGCCGGCCGGCAAAACCCGCAAATGCGGACTGGGTCTGGGTGGTCTGCGAGATCACTCCCAGGCGTGATGATGATGCTGTCCAGTCCTCGACTTGCCCCGTGTCGAGGGCAGCCACACCTCTGCCTGCCGCGTATCCCAGAAGCCCCCTGACCTCGGAGTGTTCTGCCTCCCCGAATATCAGCACGTCAAAATCGGCCTCGACCAGTTCTCTGGCCGTCTTCTGAGCTTTGCGAACGATGGGGCAGGTGGTGTCGATAACTGCGATGTCGAGCGCTGCGATCTCAGACAGGCCTGCCGGGCTTATACCATGCGTCGTGACCGCGAGGACTCTGCCACGCACTTCGCTCAGGTCGTGCACCGGCCTGACCCCCAGTTCGGCCAGTCCTTCCACAAGCATGCGGTTGTGTGCCAGGGGCCCCAGTGTTTCTATCTCTCCGTACCGGGTGACCGACTCTTTCAGCAGCTCGACCGCCCGCCTCACGCCGAAGCACAGGCCCAGTTGCTCAGCCTTCTCGATGTTCATTTGTACTGTAGGCGCCCCGGTATTCGGGTGGCAGCAGGGCGGCGATTTCGCTCATAATCACTGCGGTCGACGAGCGCCTGTGCGATCTGCCGACCCCTGCGGGAGATGGGGGAAGCGTAAAAGGCCTGCCTATGTTGACTACTATGCGGGGACGCTTCCAGAGCCAGCTTATGCCGTTGACCTTGTACGTGCCCGCGACGCCCACGGGGAGAATAGGGGCATTTGTCTTCCATGCTATAAGCGCGCAGCCCGGCTTACCTTCCCTGAGTACGCCGTCGCGGCTCCTCCTGCCTTCCGGGAACACTCCCACCATTGATCCCCTCTCCAGGGCGTTTATCGCGTCCTGAAGCACGTTTTCCTTCTCTTTGCGTCCCCCGGCACGGCGTACGGAGAAGGACCCCGCCCAGCGAAGCCATGCTCTCAGGAAGGCAGAACGAAAGAGTTCCTCTTTGGCCAGGAAGTTGATCCAGCGCGGAAAGCCGAACACGATCAACAGAGGGTCGAGGACGTGAACGTGGTTGGATACCAGTATCAGCGGACCCGTCAGGGGCACGTTCTCCCGGCCTACCACCTTCCAGGAGAAGAGGATATTGAGCAAAGGTCTGAATACGATCAGGAACAGCTTCTGGGAAAAGGTCATGGCTTTACCGCTAGCGCGTATATCCGGTCCACCACTTGCTCCAGGCTCACCCCCTCTGTATCGATAACCACGGCGTCGTCGGCCGGTCGCAGCGGCGAGACCGCCCTGTTCATGTCCATCTCGTCCCGCTTTTGCAGCTCGCTGAGGACGGTGTCGAGGCTTGCGTTATCGCCCCGGGCCAGAAGCTCCTGGTGGCGTCGCCTGGCCCTCTCTTCCGTGGAGGCTGTGAGGAATATCTTCAGGTCCGCCCAGGGCAATACTACCGTGCTGATGTCCCGGCCCGCCATCACTACCTTGCCCCGCTCGGCCAGTCTGCGTTGCTCCAGCACCAGCGCCTTCCGCACCCCGGGTATCTTCGATGTTATCGGGACGTGTTCCTCCACCACGGGAGACAGGAGCCCGGCGGAGACTTCTTCGCCATCGACGATGGGCGAGAGACGCGAGTCCTCCATGACGATGAAATCGAATCTTGTGTTATTGGCCAACTCGCACAGCCCCTGCTCGTCCTGCGGGGAGACGCCCGACTTCAGCACCTTCCATGTGAATGCCCGGTACACCATGCCGCTATCGAAGAAGACCCAGCCCAACCGCCTTGCTAACTGCGAGCCTACACTGCTCTTGCCGACGGCGACAGGGCCATCTATCGCGATTAGTTGTGGCTTCAAATTTCTCTCATCTTATCATTCTGAACCAAACTGTCAAGCTCCGGACTCCGGTTCGGTCGTGCCCCTTCACGATACTTCCAATCGCAAAGATTTGCTTTAGTCGCCAATTCACGTTAAGATATTATCGGTTTCTGGCAAAGTCCGCTCGGAAGGAGTGACTGGATGGATACTGTTGCTGAAAAGCTGAGAAAACTCCAGGAGAAAGAAACAGAAGAGAGGGGACTGGGGGGACCGGAACGGATAGAAAAACAGCACAAAACGGGCAAACTCACTGCTCGTGAAAGGATCGACCTCCTCTTTGACACCGGTACTTTTCACGAGCTTGATTTGTTTGTCCGGCATCGGGCGACGTCCTTCGGCATGGAGAAGACCGTCGTTCCCGCGGAGGGAGTCGTCACCGGGTACGGAAAGGTAGACGGACGCCCGGTCTGTGCCTTTTCCCAGGACTTCACGTCTATGGGAGGGTCGCTGGGCGAGATGCACGCTAAGAAGATATGCAAGGTCATGGACCTGGCGGTTAAGTGCGGCATCCCTATCGTGGGCCTTAACGACTCCGGCGGGGCCCGCATCCAGGAGGGCGTTGATGCCCTTTCCGGCTACGGGCAGATATTCTTCCGCAATTCGGCCGCTTCGGGGGTTATCCCCCAGCTCTCGGCGATCATGGGCCCCACGGCCGGTGGTGCGGTATACTCGCCGGCCATGACCGATTGGGTGTTCATGACCAGGGGCACAAGCTACATGCACATCACCGGTCCGGCCGTTATCAAGCAGGTCACCGGCGAAGAGGTCACTTCCGAGGAGTTGGGCGGCGCCATGAGCCATGCCACCAAGAGCGGCGTGTGCCACTTCCCCTGCGACAGCGACGCCGAGGCCATTGCACTCATAAGAAAGCTCCTGGGCTATCTCCCTGCGAACAACATGGAGGACCCTCCCGTGATCGAGTCGGCCGGCGGTCCAGGCCGGATCGACCCGGCCCTCGATGGCCTCATACCCGAGGATCCCGGCCAGGTATATGACGTGAGGGTTGTCATTCAGGCCATCGTGGATAACGGTGAGATTATTGAGCCACATCACCACTACGCCCGCAACGCCATCGTCTGTTTCGCCAGGCTGAACGGCAGAACGGTAGGGATCATAGCCAATCAACCGATGCACCTTGCCGGTTGCCTCGATGTCAACGCCTCGGACAAGATAACCAGGTTCATCAGGTTCTGTGATGCCTTCAACATCCCCTTGCTCACCATCGCCGACGTTCCCGGCTACCTGCCCGGTGCCGACCAGGAATGGTCGGGCATCATCAGGCATGGGGCCAAGGTCCTGTGGTGCTATTCCGAGGCCACAGTGCCCAAGATCACCCTGGTCATCCGCAAGGATTACGGGGGCTCGTACCTTGCCATGTGCAGCAAGGACCTGGGCGCCGACTTCGTCTTTGCCTGGCCCACGGCGGAGATTGCGGTGATGGGCGCTGAAGGTGCCACGCCGGTCATCTTCCGCAGGGAGATAGAGGCTGCGCCCGATCCCGGGGCGAAGGAGCAGGAGAAGATCAAGGAATATCGCGATTACCTGTATAACCCTTACATCGCCGCCTCGCGGGGATACGTCGACGAGGTTATCATGCCGCGTGACAGCCGCCCGAAGATAATCGATGCCCTGGAGCTCCTGTGCAGCAAACGGGAGACCAGGCCGCCCAAGAAGCACGGCAACATCCCCGTGTAGAGGGCTTGAGGTACGAGGAGCACCTGGCAGGAGTTGAAGAACAGAAGAGGAACGATAGCCGCCATCACCGCGGCCGTGGCCGCCTACCTGGAGGAGGAAGAGAAGGCCCTCGCGCCGGCGCTGGCGCAACCAAGGCCGGCGATGGGCCCCAATCTGTGGGCTATCTGCGGGCGTGAGGAGATGATGCGGATGCGCACCCTCTGGCAGCGGCGGATCGCTTTCCGATGATGTTGTCTGGCTATTAAGATGAGCGCGGGGCCGGCCCCGACTACGGTGACGGGCAGGAAGAGGCCCCGGTTGTGCGCTGAGTCCGTGACCGCAGCGGCGACAGGGCTCAGAATGAGCAAAAGGAGGAGTTTATGAACGCACTAGGCAAGGGCCGCGTTTCGGCCGAGGACTTGACCGCGGACAAGGTCAAGGAAAGGCCGCAGGAGAAGAAGGCGGTCAAGATCTGTGACACCACGTTCCGTGATGGACATCAGTGCTCACTGGCCACCAGGATGCTGACGGAGGACATGGAATGTATTGCCGCCGAGATGAACAAGTGTGGCTTCCACGCCATGGAGGTCTGGGGCGGGGCCACGTTCGACGTGCCCCATCGCTTTCTGGGCGAAGACCCCTGGGACAGGCCCCGCAAGCTGAAGGTCCTCATGCCGGACACCCCGCTGCAGATGCTCCTGCGGGGACAGAACCTGGTCGCCTATCGAAACCATCCCGATGACCTGGTCGACGCCTTCGTGGCAGAGGCCGCCGATGTGGGCATCGATGTCTTCCGTGTCTTCGATGCCGTCAACGACGAGCGCAATCATGAACGTGCCGCCAAAGCCATCAAGAAGTCCGGCAGGCACTACCAGGCCGCCATCTGTTACTCCCTTACCCAGCCCAGAATGGGCGGGCCTGTCTACAACCTCGCATACTATATCAAGAAGGCCCGCATCTTCCAGGACATGGGGGCCGACTCCATCTGCATCAAGGACCAGGCCGGACTCATCTCTCCCTATGATGCGTATGAACTGGTCAAGGCGCTGAAGGAAAACGTCAAGATCCCCATTCAGCTTCACACGCACTACACCAGCGGGCAGGCTTCGATGTCCGTGCTCAAAGCCATTGAGGCCGGCGTCGATATCGTCGATACCGCGCTTTCGCCCTTCGCCCTGCGTACCTCGCAGCCGCCCGTCGAACCCCTGGTCGTTTCCCTGTATGGAACGGACCGGGATACCGGGCTGGATGTCGAGCAGCTCTTCAAGTGCGGACAGATGGTCGAACAGGTGGCCCCCAGATACAGGGATTTCCTGGACACTTCATCCATGTCGGTTATCGATGCCGGAGTGCTGGTACACCAGATTCCCGGCGGCATGACCTCCAACCTGGTCTCGCAGCTGAAGCAGGCCAATGCCCTCGACAGGCTGGATGAAGTGCGGGCGGAGACCGCCAGGACGCGGGCAGAGCTGGGTTATCCTCCCCTGGTCACGCCTACCAGCCAGATCGTCGGTGTCCAGGCGGTGCAGAATGTCCTCGCCGGGCGCTACAAGATGATCACCCGGGAGACACAGGACTACTGCTACGGCCTGTACGGTAGGCCGCCGGCGCCGATCGACAAAGATATCCAGAAGCTGGTGCTCAAGGGCTACGAACGGGGTGAGAAACCGATCGAGAGCCGGGCGGCCGACATGCTGGAGCCCGAGCTTGAGAAGGCAAAGGAAGAGTCGAAAGAATTCGCCCGCGATATGAAGGATGTGCTTACCTATGCCCTCTTCCCCACCACCGGAGCCCGCTGGCTAAGGTACAAGTACGGCATAGACAAGACCGTTCCCGATGACTGGAAGGCACCGCGTGCTCCCAAGACGATGGAGGACGTGAAGAGAGAGGACGAGCTTATGGCCAAGGCCCGGGCCGGCAAGCTCGTGGAGAAGGTTGACAAGCCGGCCCCGGAGAAGGGCCCCGGCGTGAGGACGTTCAACGTCTTCATAGACGGCGACTACTACGAGGTGGATGTGGACCCGGTCGGCGGTTCGCCGTCGATCAGCGTCTCTCCTCCCGTGACTGCCGCCGCCCCGTCGCCCGTTCAGCCTCCGCTCGCCCAGCCTGCGGCAGGGCCCGCGAAGGCGCCGGAGAAGCCGGCGCCGGCCGTGGCTGTGGATGGCACGCAGGTCCTCGCGCCGATGCCGGGCATGGTCATCCGCTACCTGGTCAAAGAAGGGGATAAGGTCAAAGCCGGTGATCCGCTGCTCATCCTGGAGGCGATGAAGATGCAGAACAACGTCCCCGCGCCGGCCGACGGGGTGGTCAAGTCTATCAAGTTCGACCCCGGGGCCTCCGTGAATACGAATGACGTTCTGGCGGTCATCGCTTGATTTTTTGTCCGTGACCGGAGAGGCACGGTGAGACGCCGCACAAGGAGGTAGGCACATGAGAAGCAAGGTCTCGATAATCGGAGCCGGAAACGTGGGAGCGACCTGTGCCTTCAGGATCGCCGAGATGGGTCTTGCCGACGTCGTTTTGCTTGACATAATCGAAGGCCTCCCGCAGGGCAAAGGGCTCGACATGCTGGAGGCAACTCCTATCATCGGGTCGGACGTCAACATCGTGGGCACCAACGACTACAAGGACACCGCCGGCTCGGATATCGTGGTCATAACCTCGGGTGTGGCGCGCAAGCCCGGGATGAGCCGGGACGACCTCGTCCTCACCAACATGAAGATCGTGCGCGAGGTCACCGAGGGAGTCGCCCGCCATTCGCCGGATTGTATAATCATCGTGGTGGCCAATCCGCTCGATGCCATGACCCAGCTGGCCCTCCACGTGAGCAAGTTTCCCCGCAACAGGGTCGTGGGACAATCGGGTATACTGGACACGGCCAGGTTCAGCACCTTCATCGCTCAGGAACTGAACGTCTCGGTGAAGAGCGTCTTCACCTGCGTTCTGGGCGGGCACGGCGACACCATGGTGCCGCTCACCAGGCTCTGCACGGTGGGAGGCATACCGATCAGCAAGCTGCTGCCCGAGGACAAGGTTAAGGCCCTCGTGGAGCGTACGGTCAAAGGCGGAGGCGAGATAGTGGCCCTGCTCAAAACCGGCAGCGCCTACTACGCCCCGGCCGTGGCCTCGGCCCAGATGGTGGAGGCCATACTGCTCGACAAGAAGGAGATACTGCCCTGTGCCGCTCTGCTCGAGGGAGAGTACGACATCAACGGGCTGGTGGTCGGTGTACCAGTGAAGCTCGGCAAGAACGGCATGGAGCAGGTTATCGAGATCGAGCTTACTCCCGACGAGCATGCCGCCCTGACGAGATCGGCGGACGCGGTGCTGGAGCTGATCAAGGTCATGCAGCTGCAATGAGAGAGATCCAGGCCGGCGTCGTAACGGACACCATAGCCGATCTGTTCGAGCAGTCCTGCCATTATCTGCCGCCGGACGTCATAGCGGCGCTCAGGCAGGCCAGGGACGCCGAGCAGTCGCCCGTCTGCCGCGACGTGCTGGACAGGATCCTGGAGAACGCCGGGATCGCCGGCCCGGAACAGGTGCCGCTCTGCCAGGACACCGGCGCCGCCGTGGTCATGCTCGAGCTCGGCCAGGAAGTACACGTCGCCGGCGGAGACCTCTCTGCGGCGGTCGATGAGGGAGTGCGGCAGGGCTACGACAAAAGCTACCTTCGCAAGTCCATAGTGAGCGGACCCTGTTTCGCCAGGGTCAACACAAAAGATAACACGCCGGCCATGCTCCATACCGACATCGTCCCCGGCGACAGGCTGAAGATAAGGGTCCTGCCCAAGGGCGGCGGCTCGGAGAACTGCTCCCGTCTGACCGTTCTCACTCCGGCCAGGGGGCGCCAGGGAGTGATCGATTTCGTGGTCGACCTGGTCGACCGGGCGGGCGGCAACCCCTGCCCGCCCGTCATCCTCGGTGTCGGCATCGGCGGCACCACCGACAAGACCATGTTCATCGCCAAGAAGGCGCTGTTGCGCACGGTCGGCGGGCCGAACCCCGATCCGGAGGTCGCCGGCCTCGAGAGGGAGATCCTGCAGCGGGTGAACGACCTGGGCATCGGCGCCATGGGCTATGGAGGCACGGTTACCGCCCTCGCCGTACACGTCGAGACCTTCCCCTGTCACATCGCCAGTATGCCGGTGGCCGTTAACGTACAGTGCTGGTGCGCCCGGCGCGGGGAAGCGGTCCTCTAGAGCGAAGAAAGAAGTGATGACACGATGCCTGTAACTATTTCGTCGGCCAGGACGGCCGGCGGGTTCGTCAAGAAGATCAAGGAGCTCAGCGGAGAGAACCTCCACCTGTGTTACCAGTGCGGCACATGCTCGGGGGGCTGTCCCGCCGCCTCGCACATGGACCTCTCGCCCCGCCAGATCATCCACCTGGCGCGGCTGGGCCTGGACGAGGACATCGCCGGTTGCCGGACCGTCTGGGTCTGCGCCTCGTGCCTCGCCTGCACGGTCGCCTGCCCGCGGGGGTTCGACCTCTCCCGGCTCATGGAGGCGATCAGGCAGCTGGCCCTGAGGAAGAGGGCCGACCATGTCGGCCCGGAGGACATCCCTCCGGAAAAACGCCGCGAGCTTCCCCAGATCGCCATGGTCAGCGGCCTGCGGAAGTTCTCCGGCTGAGCAAACAAGAAGCATGCAACTAGCCTACTACCCGGGATGCACCCTGAAGACGAAGGCC
>PWRA01000083.1 GCA_003556385.1 Dehalococcoidia bacterium
CTACCGTGGCGCCGTGTTGCTCCAGGAACTCCCTGAGCAAGCGGTAGCGGGCACGGTGTATGGGGATTGGCGGTGCGCCGCCCAGGGACTGGTAGGCCCGCCCCACTTTGCCTACCATTTCCGGAGGATAGGAGTGCTTGTAGTAGTCGAAGGCGACGACAACGACCGATCGCGCTTCGGACAGGAGGTTCCTGGGGTCGGTTCCCTGTACCAGGCCCCAGTCGGGACCGGTGGCCCAGCTGTACATCTCTTGTCGTGATTGCAACTCTTCCTTGTAGAGGGGGAATATGTCTGCGGTGGTAAATCCAACCAGGTCATAGCCGAGGCTGCGGCCGTATTCCTTAACATCTGAACTAAACGACATCTTTTCTGCCTTTCCGTGCGGTGCGGTGAAAGAGAACCTGCCTGTAATTGTAGCACGCGCCCGGACGTCGTACATAATCGTTCGGTGTGCCATGCTCTCGCACAAATGACACAGTTTTGTAATCTTTTGGCCGTGAATGTTATGACTGTTACACGTCGAGTGTCCTACTATTGGGCCAGGGTTTCGTACACCCTAACTTTGGCCCTGCGGCGGTGCTGCGTGGCAGGAGACTGCCAGTATGCCGCGGCACGGCACAATAATGAGAGGTTTAGGGGTATTGACAGAAACACACATCACAGTGATAATTGTACATAGAGGCACTTGTCGGGCGCGTACAAGTCCGCATGTCGTGCGGAATGCGCTGACGATCGCAGGGGGTGATGCCTTATGATATGAGTCCCAGATGCGACGTAGCGGGGTATGGGAGGGTGTAGAGACACAGGCAAGATCAAATTCTATAGAAAGGAGGTGTGCTAGATATGGACTGGGGTAGTGTGTTGCAGGCGTTTCAGGATTTCTTCGGAACGATAATAGCTTTCCTGCCCACTATACTGGCTATCCTTATTCTGCTGCTTATCGCGTGGATTCTGGCACGGGTACTCAGGACAGGCACCCGCAGGCTCTTGAAGGCGAGCGGCGTTGATCGGAGGCTGGGCAAAGGTGGGGATCCCCAGGACGAAAGCCAGTTTCCGGTGGCCCAGGGCACCGGCACAGCAGTCTACTGGATCGTGTGGATCCTCTTCATACTGGCGATCCTGCAGGTGCTCGGGGTTGAGGGCATTTTTGACTCGATCGTCCTGATATTCCAGGCGATCTTCGCCGCCATTCCCCGCATTATCGGCGCCGCGGTGATCCTTGCCATCGCCTATCTCGTCGGCCGTCTGCTGGTAAAGCTGGCCACCAAGGCCCTGGAGAGGATTCGCTTTGATGAGTTGCCGGTCAAGTTAGGTCTGACCAGGGAGCCGGTCGAGGGAGTGGGTTCTCCTACCAACGTTGTTGGCTATATCATCATGATATTCATAATGCTATTTGCCATCATAATGGCAGCCGACCTGCTCGAGTTTCCTGTGGTGAACGAACTGGTCGCCAGCTTGACTCAGTTCCTGGGTCTGGTCCTTCTGGGTGTTGTGATCATCGGAATCGGTATCCTTGTGGCCAACTTCGTTGCCAACATCGTACGGGCCGGTGGCAGGTCAGAATCCCTTGCTTCCTTTGTCAGGGTCGCCATAATCGTGTTGAGCGTCGTGCTGGGAATACGCGCAATGGGGTTCGCCGACGACCTTATCCTGCTGGCCTTCGGACTGGCATTGGGTGCCGCCGCTATTGCGGCAGCGATTGCGTTCGGACTGGGCGGCCGTAAGGTTGCCGGCGAGCTTCTCGCCCGCTGGACGAAGACCGGTAGCGAAGGCGGCAAGTCTGGCGAGAAGAGCCGTGAATAGCAGTCGGGTTATTGAGTTGTTAGGGCACTGACTCTAAGCATTGAGATAGAGTAGTGCCGTAAGGGGTCAGGTGGCGACCATGTCACCTGACCCCTTACCGCGTGTATATCGGAAGGCGAGTGCCGGGATAGTTTCATTGATCTCATGTCCATTCGCAGTCGGATGTGGCGTAATCTGCATGAGCAGGGCTGTTGGGGTCATGCGTAGGATGAAGGTGTCGCTTCTGAATCCGGATGCTGCGCCCAGGCGAGTGTTCAGGAGATTCCATCTTCGTGGGATCTTGCCTGTGTGGGTGGGCTGTTGACAACGGGTTCCGGCTGAGTCCTGCCAGTCGCACGGCGCAAGGCCGCCAGGACTAGCCAGACCGTAACCAGCAGTCCGACGAGACCCCAGAACGGGAGCGCAAGCTCAAAGCGCGCAAACCCCAGCGCGATGGCGCTGCCTGCCGCACCGGCGCCGATCGATCTGAGTATCAAGCCTTGCCATATACCGACTTTGTCTTGAACTTCGCAGCCCTTCCGGAGCCAGAGGGTCAGGCTTGCAGAGTCCCAGGCCAGGAGAGCAAGCGGCATTGCAGCGAGGGCGGGGAAGAGAGCATCGGAGAAGGCTGCCCAGCCCGCCAGTGCCACCACTCCGTAGAGTCCTACTGTGAGTGCCAGGGGAAACTTGAGCGTGGTTCCCAGTATCCACAAGATCGGCAAGGTGAATAGGAACATGGCCCAGGGTAGACCCCGGTCGATTACGGGGGCCCATGCCAGCCCGAACGCGGCAAGATAGGCTGTGACGCTCAGGACCACCGGGACCTCCACCGCGTTGCCTTTATTGCGATGCTTAGCGGACTATCCACCCTCCAGACAACAACCCGTACACCGGCGACCCGTAGAACCTGCAGCATAAGCTGGCGTTCCAGTTTCGCCAGGCGGGTAGCCAGCCCAAGAGGAGTCGACTCGGTGACGGGTGATGGGGCAGGTTCCGAGACCAGGGCCAGCACATCGTAGCCTCTGGCCCGCAGCATCCCCAGCGCTTCCTCGTCACCCGTCGTGAATGGCGAAACGATAATGACGGAGGAGCCGCTCGGGAACAGACGGGAGGGAAGGTTGCCCAGGTCGGCGAATGCCTCAGAGAAGCCCAGTTCTGCTCTTGCCAGTCCCTGGAGAAGCCTCTCACGCTGCACTTTTCCGGAGCCAAGTGGGATCCATTCCAGACGCTCGCCATAGAACAGGAGACCGGTGCGGTGGCCGTCGCGAATCGCTGAATCGCAGAGGGCGGCGCAGGCACGCACAGCGTGCTCGAATGTCTCCTGTCCCTGGACCGGCTCATAGGCCCACTCCCGGCCGTCCAGCACCACCGTGAGTTCGGCGGCCCGCTCCTGTTCGTACAGGTTGATCACCGTCTGATGGCGGCGTGCCAACGCCTTCCAGTTGAGGTGACGCAGGCTGTCGCCCGGGATGTACGGCCGAGTGGCGAAAAACTGGATCCCTTCCCCACCCCGTCGAGAGCGGGCCGTGCCCGGGACAGAAAGAGTCCGGTGAGGAGAGAGGCCCACCCGTCCGACGGGGTCGTAGGATGGGAACACCCACAGTGGTGAAGGGCAGGATAGGTGGGCTGTCCAGTTGGTGAAGCCAAGCAGATCCCTGGCATATACCGGGACTTGGGCCGGGTTGTAGAAGCCGCGCGGCGGTTGTGCACTGTAGGAGAGCGTGAGAGTGCCACCTGCGCAAAGCGTCCGGGCGGAGCTTGTTGTCCCTTCGGTCACGTGCTTTGCCAGGGTTTGCTGCTCGGTAACAAGAACCAGGTCGAGGTGTTGGCCCAGGTTTTCTATGGACAGTTCGACGTCTATGCCGTCGCCGTGGTGAGTGCGAGAGTTGGAGAGGTGCCGTGTGGCGCGCAGCTTCAGAAATCTCCTGGTCAGAAGAAGGCCCAGTGTCACGTGTATCGCTATCGGGAGCGCCAGGAGGAGCACTGTCGGGCTGGCCAGGGTGAGCCCCACGACCAGCACCAGCGCTAGCAGTCCGAGCTCGCCGGCTAGCTTGTGGGGGCCCGCCATCGCTCCGCTTTGGGCACCGGGGTCTTCTCGAAGACGGTGCGGATCACCTGCTCGGGTTGGACCTGGCGTTGCCACAGCTCCGGCTTGATGATCAGTCGGTGCACGAGGGCCGGTATGCCCACTTCTTTCACGTCGTCGGGGAGGACGTAGTCCCTTCGTTCGAGCGCTGCACGCGCACGGGATAGCAGCAAGAGCGCAAGCGTCCCCCGCGGGCTGGCTCCCACTTCCACCGACGGGTGTTCGCGGGTGGCTTCCGTCAGCTGTGCCATGTACTCCAGCAGATCGGGATCTACATGGACTTCCTCCAGCGTCGCGCGCATTTCCAGCAACTCCTCGGCAGTGGTGACGGAATTGAGAGTCTCCTCCGGTGTCTTTCGTGCGATACGGCGGGACAGGATATCCACCTCGTCTGCACGCGCCGGATAGCCGAAACGGGTTTGGACCAGGAAACGGTCGACCTGCGCCTCGGGGAGGGGGAAGGTCCCCTCATACTCGATCGGGTTCTGAGTCGCCACAACAATGAACGGTTGAGGAAGAGGATGCGTTTCACCCTCTAGAGTGACCTGTTCCTCCTGCATCGCCTCCAGCAGCGCCGACTGGGTCCGGGCAGTGGCGCGGTTGATCTCGTCGGCCAGGATGATCTGAGCAAAGATGGGACCGGGCTGGAGTTCGAACTCGTCTGTCTGCCGGCGCAACATATAAGTGCCCACGATGTCGCCCGGCAGAAGGTCAGGGGTGAACTGGATCCGCTTGAACGTGAGTCCGAGCACCCGGGCGAAGGAGCGGGCGGCCAGTGTCTTGGCCAACCCAGGGAAGTCCTCGATCAGTACATGGCCGCCGGCAAGCAGACTTGTCAGGATCAACCTGAGGGCGCTGCGCTTGCCCACCACCGCCCGCTCAACCTCGGCCAGTATCTCCTCGCTGCGATCGGCTACCCCGGTTAGGTTCAGAGGTCTCCCTCCTGTGCGTATCCCTCCAGTGCGTCCAGAGCGCACGCCATCTCCCGGGCATAGTCTCGCCTTCTGCCGGTCTCCTGTGGGTGAAAGACTCTCACCAGTGAGGGGTTCAGCGGCCATCGGCCGGAACGTATCTCATCGCGTGCCTCGTCCTGACGGATGCCTTCTTGCAGAGCCCGCAGGCCTGCCGCCGTGTGACAAAGGCGTCGTCCCAGGACATCGCGGGCCCAGTTGGAAGTCTCGGCTAGCTCGACGAGTTCGGATAAGCGCTCGATTTGAGTCTGGGTAGGTGGGCGTAATTGCGCCGGCTCGGAGCCCTCCTTGCCCGGCCCGCGGCTGAAAGAGAAGGCGATGACAAAGCCCAGGACGGCCACTACGATCCAGATGAGCCTCTGGGGTATGGCGTCGACGAGTAACCAGAGCTGTGCTAGTGGCTCCGCCAGGAGTGCATGCACGGGAGCTTGCAGCACGATAGCGAGCAGCGCCGCTACAGCCAGCACTGCTACGAATACCGCGACCTTACGCCGACCCATATGCCTCCTCTATCGCCGCAAGCGCGGCCAGGGCCCGTTCCCGTCGGGCCTCGTCGGCTTTGGCGCCGTAGCGGACTTCCTCGAAGAGCCCGGTGAGTTCAGCAACGGAGTGGTGGCGCACTCCACGTTCGACCAGGAGTCGGGCCAGTTCGCGCGGTGTGGCCGCGGGAGCGAGTCCGCCCGCTCTGGGAGCGAGAACGTCCGCCATCTGTGCCCAGCAGCGGATCACCACCTCATCCACCGAGACCCCTGCTCTCAGGTCGTCGACTGCCCGAGCTGCGACTATCTGCAACTCGTCGTCCATTTGCGACGGCTTTGGGGTGGTAGTCCGGCGAACCAGACGCCAACCC
>PWRA01000167.1 GCA_003556385.1 Dehalococcoidia bacterium
ACCCATGTTCTTCAGCCAATCCGTCGTTGTCAGGTAGGGCTCGGGATCGGTCACGACAAGCAGAATGTCCAAGTCGGACCATTCGTCTGCGGGGCGGTCTATCCTTGCCCTCGACCCCAGAACAAGCGCGGCGCGGATGTCGGGTCGGTCCTGCGCCCAGGCGAGAAACCTTTCTATCAGCTGTTCGTAGGCGTCGGCGACACGGCTCATCATGGCTCCTGGCGACGAAGGAGACTACCCTGTCTAGCATTCACTGCAACGCTATGCATCCTGCCTGCCTTCTGCTAACCTTTCTTCTATCCACCCGTCTTTTCCCACCTCTTTCATCCGCTTCATCTGTTCAACCGCCATCCTGTGATGCTCCCATTCTCCTGCCCATTCGGTGACTCTGTCGCACGGAAAGTCGGAGCATTCTCCGCAGAAATCCAGACCTCTCTCATAGAGGCAGCAGTACAGGAGAACACAATCGCTGCCCCAGTGGCAGGCATTCCTGTCGGACCTGCAGCCATCGCAACGCACCTTGTCCGGGTCCCTGTTGCGGCTCCTCTGGTACTCCAGCTCCTCTTCAGTCCGCAGGTGGATACTACAGGTCATGCAGTCTATGCCACATACGGCGAACCTGGTTCTATCATCCATTATCCTGTCCTCCCGAAGCGTTCTGCGGGAGTGTACTGCATGTCTGTGCACAGCGGAACGTCACGGCTCTTGCCGGGCCCAACCCCGGGCGGTCCCGCGACTTCAGGGCCCGCCTAAGCGTAGCCCAGAACCGCCCGAATCCGCTGCAGTAGCGGGAAGATGATCGGGTCGTCTCTCAGGCAATCGTCCCAGGCGGCGGAGTCCTGCAGATCAAACCACCGTACTTCTACAATATCATACCACGCGGCATCGGCTTCTGGCTCATAGCCGGGCTCGGCGTTCCCGCTGACTACTTCGCACAGATAGGTCATGTTGCGCCTGTAGACGCCGATCGGGGTCTCGTCCAGCAGGAGACGTCCGATCGAAACATCAAGTCCCGTCTCTTCCTGCATCTCTCGTCTGACGCAAGCCTCTTCTGTTTCGTGGGACTCGCGTCCGCCGCCGGGAAGAAGCCAGTAGCTCCTGGCGGTGGCACGTTCGCGCTGCCTGATAAGCAGGATATGGTCGTCGCGTATGATCGCACCCTGGCAGCGCGTCTCTCGTTTCCTGTCTATCCCGGGCAAGCGTCCAGACCCTCCGCCCGAGTCAGCCCCGGAAGACTGTTCCGGCATCCTTTCTCCGGCCTCCGCAACGACTCCACCATAGCCGAGCACAGCCCGGTCGGCCTTGTGGCGCTCGGGCTCTCTGAAACTCGCATACGGTTGCTGGGCATCTTCGACACCCTCATCGTAGTCTTCAGGTATTCTGAAACCAAACCGCTGACACAGCAGCTTTACGTCCTCATAGTCGTTTGCGTCCAGTTCATACCCTCTATGAAACCTCACCATCCACTCGGGAGTGATAGTCTTGACTGGACGACCATTGATAACACCGGTGCCTCTTAATGAATCACATGGATACTCAACGCCGAAGACGATTCTGCCCGCCTCATCAAACGTGTAGGAGTGGACATCGACTAGATGACCTTGCTCATCGCCGAGAACGAAGTTACATTCCCGGGTGTCATCGCGGGGCACATCTCGATAGCCTCTGGCTTTCAGCAAGGCTCGAATCCGGGGAACATCCTTATGCTCAACCGCCACATCGAGATCTTCGTGTTTTCGAGTCTGCCTTCCCAGTAGAGCATCTACTCCCCATCCGCCATCGATGACAACAGTGATGCCGTGTTGCTCGAGAAGCTCCACAATCTCGATGACGTCGGTGGGGGTCATCTCAGGCTGATCAGTGTGCATCTTCTGCTGGGCTCCACGCACTTTATGGGAGTGCACTGTATATCGGTGCGGTGAGAAATGTCAAAGTCCGTCGCTGGCTCCAACGCCAGGCGGTCAATCCTGCTGGCTTAGGGGCTCGCTTAAGCGTAGCCAAGAACCGCCCGAATCCGCTGTAGCAGAGGGAAGATGATAGGATCGTGTGCTATCGAATCGTCCCACTGTACCGATGCCCCAAGGCCGAACCAGCGTACCTCAGCAATGGAATGCCTCTCTGCTGATTCAACCTCCGGGTCATGTCCCGGTTTTGGGTCTCCGTTGATCACTCCGCATAAATAGGTCTTGAGACGCTTGTAGTAGGTTTCGAACGGAATGTCGTCCTCATCTAAGAGCAGGCGCTCGACCGAGACCTCAAGCCCGGTTTCCTCTTGCGCCTCTCTCCGAACGCAAGCCTCCTCTGTCTCATCGGGCTCACGCCCGCCGCCGGGAAGAAGCCAGTAGCTTCGCCCTGTCGCGCATTCTTGATGCCTTATGAGCAGGATATGGTTGTCCTTTATGATCGCAGCCTGATAGCGGGTCTCTCGTTTCATGTCAGTCCCAGGCGAGCCTCAGCTCTACCTCATCGTCGTAGTATTCGCCGGTTGGCATAAACCCGAGCTTCTTGTAGAAGCCCTCGGGGCTGCCCTCACCCTGTCCGTAGCTGGTGTACAGCTCAGTTGCCCCCTGTGCACGCAGGTGGTCCAACAGGAGTTCCATCGCCTTCCGGCCATATCCCTTGCCCTGAAACGGACCCGCGATCATGAAGCGCCAGAGAAAGACGCCCGCGCAGTCGATCCCGTCGTCGTAGTCGGACCCTGTATGGGTCATGATGAAACCGATAGGCGTCTCGTCCGCATATACGGCACGCATCCAGGCGTTATCCGAGAAATGCGCCTGGGCGATGGAGACGGAGTTATCGGCGACCATATCCCGCTGCTGGGCTGTGAGTGTCTCGCTCAGTCGGCAGATATCGGTAACTGTCGCTGCAGTGATCCGCTTGAAGTGTATGTCGGGGCAAGGGGGCGTCTGCTCATTCATGACCGCTATCCTCTTGAGGCGTCGCGCGCTGCCGATCACCAGCCGTGTAGAGCGTCGCCTGCATCGGCTGGTTGGCCTCCCGCCTGAGACTGTGGTACGGCATATTTCTTACCGTCCTCAAACCCTCTGCCGACCTCAGAACCGACGCTCCAGTACCGATTATCCATACAGTATATCAAAGGGTCGATCTTCTTAGTGTCCAGCCATCCGCCAGTGAAGCAGTCTTTGTCAACATGGGTCTCAACCACCTTCGCGATGAAGACTTCCATGTCAAACACCGGTACGACTGTGATCACCTCACATGCCAGGTTGACGGGACACTCCCGGATCATGGGTATAGCGGCATGCCCGCCGAAAAAAGTCCCAAATACTTGGGACTTGTCGACACTTAGTCCTGAAACGATGCCGCAGTAGTCGGTCTTCACAACCATGCTGGTAGAAGGGATGTTGACGCTAAATCGTTGACTGTCACGAATCCCCTTATTGCCATGATGACGCTTATCTGAAGACACATGGATCACCGGTGGCTCAACAGACACGATGCCGCAGTTGCCCAGTGTTGTGTAGTTGGCGACCCCGTTTACCATGGTTCCCATGAGCACCGCGGGCAGGGGGTATATAAGGGGCAGAGTATCGATCCGAATCTTGTTCATCACGCACCTCCGGCGGTTCCATCACGGGCAGCATATGCTTCTATGCCTCGACATCCCACATCTGTTTGTGGCTGCTCTCCATGCTTTCTTACAGGCATGCACTGTACAGCCAGACTGCAAGAGACGTCAAGACCGCCCCTGACGCCAACTTCGGGCCGCCTGTCCGGGTCCCTTATTCGGTTGCTTCAGCGCTTACCTCAGTATAACCGAGGACCGCCCTGATCCGCAGCAACAAGGGGAAGGTTACGGGGTTGTCCGTCAGGCCGTCCTCCCATTCATAGGAGCGCCTGAGATCAAACCACCGCACCTCAACAATGTCATACCATGTGGCATCCGCTTCCGGCTCAAAGCCGGGCTCAGCTTCTCCGCTTACTACCTCACACAGGTAGGTCCGGTAGCGCTTATAGAAGCCGGACGCGATACCCTCGTCCAGTAACAGACGTCCGACCGAGACAGTGAGGCGCGTCTCCTCGTTGATCTCCCTCCGGACGCAGGCCTCGCCTGTTTCACGGGTCCTGCGCCTGCCGCCGGGAAGGACCCAATACTCCCGCCCACTCTCATGCTCACGGTGTTTGATTAGCAGGATATGGTCGCCCCGGATCACTGCACCCTGGTAACGGATTCCGCGTTTCATGTTTCCAGTAGCCGGCCGCATCCCCGGAGTCGTGCGCGGGAGGGCACTTCGGCTTCATCCCCCGATAATGGACCGGCGATGTGATCGCTATCTCCGGTCCCGTACGACTCCAGTCGTCCGGGTGACTGCCCATCCGCGGCAGCGCTACGCATCGGACGGTCCCGTGTGCCATCCGGTGTCCTGTGCCCACTTATCTGCCCGTCGTATGATATCCCAGATGAAAGCATCTTTGGCCTCTGTGTATGCGTTCCGGTCGTCCCGGTACTCCTCGGCCAGGCTCAGCTTCAGCCCGGCGTATTCCGCAGCGGCTGCGGCATGGCAGCGCATGTAGTCCCGGAAAAGCAACGGGTATTGCTCGGAGAAGGAGCCGGCGCGGCGGACATGGATGTGTGTACGTTCCTCTTTGCCCTCCGGGTCCTTGAAGTATAGCTTCGCCAACTCAGGGTTTCTGGCGCGATACTCAAAGCCTAGGGCTTCGAGCGGAAGGCGGTATGGCTCCATCGGTTCGAAGTCAGCAACCGAAATCTGGATGTCGATGATCGGCTTTGCGGCAAGCCCCGGGATCGATGTCGACCCGATGTGGTCGATGCGGGGCGCCGCCGGGCCTATAGCGCTCCTGATCCCGGAGGCCAGATCGCGGAAGATGCGCGGCCACTCGGGGTTGTATTCTGCGATCGTGATCATCTTTCGCTTACTGGACATCTACCCGTTAACCGCCGTTACGGGGTGGATGCCGGCGGTCGGCCCTGCCGGTTTGCCTTCCGCCCCGGGTTCTTGAGACCGGTCCTCAGCTTGTTGCGCGCTTCGCGCCTTATGCGTGATCCCAGCAAACCCTCGTACTCGGCGATGAACTCCTCCACCGCCCTGGCGTCGTGTATCACGAGTTCACGCAGTGCCCACGACAGGGCCTTCTCGACCATATCGTCGTGGTCGTCGACAAGCAACGCGCAGACCTTCAGCGTGCGGGGCACGTCTCCCCTGCCCCCATGAGTCCTCATATTCAGAGCCACGGTGCTGACGAGCGCGGCCCTGCGCCACCACCTGTCAGGGCTGTGCGCCCACTTGAGGATGACCTCGTCCTGGATCAGCCCATCGCGCCACGCCGGGCCCGAGAGGGTGCGCGCAAAGGTGTCTACCGCCCCCCAGCTATCCAGGCCGTGGCCCAGTTCCTCTAGCTCTCGCTCATCAAGCATCTTGAAAGCCCCTGGGTGCGCCAGTATCAACTCATAAGGAACGGCCCGGTAGCCATATCGGGAGCGCAGCGTGGTCGCGAGCTCCAGGACAAGACGGCCGTCCTCCTTGCGAAGAATTCGCGAGAACGCGCGCCTTACGGCGTTCACACTCGGGGCATTCCTGACGGGCAGAGCCTGCAACTGCTCGTGGATCTGAGTGGCGAACTCTTCAGCACTTGTGGTAACGGTCATGAAATATCACTCCTTTGTGGCTCTG
>PWRA01000051.1 GCA_003556385.1 Dehalococcoidia bacterium
CAGCGTGTTGCGGCTTCTGCTCCATAAGTGCCCTGCTGCCATTGCTTTCCCTAACGGCGACCCTCTCACTGCCCGGACCAACCTCGAAACCGGAACAGCTATGGCAAGCCAGAATCCGCTGTGAGCATGTCGGTCCATCATTCAGGGCCTCCGAACATCGCCTCTAATGCTGAGTACAGATGAGCCGGGCTTCCGGCGTTTCTGGCCAGGAGTTCGAAGGGGCATGACCCTGTGCCGTCACGGTTGGAGATGTGAGGGACCACGTCCCGGCTGGTGACAAGCACGCCTCGCTGCTGCAAGAGGTCGAGTGCAGGCCGGCTGGCAACCGCGGCATATACCGAGGCTATACCGGCATGAAGGCAGAGCATGGCCACGGCTGAGCCAACTATGCGGTCGGCCACAGCAGCATTATGTAAACTATTGTCCATCGACCGGACCGCCTCGAAGAAGGGAGCCACTCCGTGTTCCTCCGAGCGGAAAAGGACCAGCCCGTCCTTCACTATGACGAGGCTCCAGACCCCCTCCTCCAGGACAGAGCGCGCTATCTCCATGTCTCTCATATACCAGTCTCACTTGAGCCTGCAAACAGCCAGTGTACTGTCGCCGCTCATGTTCACTCCTGCTCACTAAGCCGGTATTCTGTATTGCCCATCCCGAGCTCCCGGGCCGTCCTCACCTGGATCAGGCTGTCCGTCTTGTTTATGTTGCCCAGGATATCACCGGTGGCGGCATCAGCGTATTTTCCCAGGGGCCGCGCCCGGGCAATCAGGTCCAGAGACGCCTTGTCTATAGCTACCGGGTCCGCGGAAGCGAGAATACCGATGTCAGGGACCACCGGCAGACCCGAAGGCGCCACACAATCGCACAGCGGCGTTACATCCTGCACGAAGCTGATGAACGTCACCCTGGAATCAAAAAGCCGCAGAACGCCCGCCGCCGCGTGCGCCAGATAGACCGAGAACCTCTCCCTCGCCTCCGGAGGCAAGGAGAACACGCCCTCCGTACATAGGAAAAAGCAATGATTGCAGCTCATACACTTCTCTTCATCCCGCACCATTCTGTCGTCCGGCAAAGACATGGCTCCGTATGAGCAGGCCTCCACGCAATCGCCGCACCCCGTGCACTTCGAGAAATCGATAACACCGCGGTTCAGCCTGTGCTGGTCGGCCTTCGATTCCTTGGTAACGCAGCCCATGGCCACATTCTTGATAGCGCCGCCGAAGCCAGACATAGGATGCCCCTTGACATGGGAAAGGACTACCATGGAGTCGGCGTTCAGGATCTCGGTCGCCACCTTCGTCCTGTCCAGGGTACAGCCGGAAACACGGTCGGGTATGTCTACCCACTCGCCGTCGTAGCCCTGCTCCCCACCGGCGATAACGATGGGCGATCCCACCGATTCCTCGGTGAATCCGTTGAAGGTCGCAGTAGCCAGGTACTGACCTGCCGTGAACCTCCTCCCCGGGTAGAGCGTGGTCGTATCGGTGACAAAGGGCCTGCCTCCCTTCTCTTTGATCAGGTCACACACCCTGCGCACCACCGGAGGGCGGAGGTAAGCACTGCCGCCGTACTCGCCCATGTGCACCTTCACCGCTACCGAATCACCGGGCGACACGGCTGCGGCCACTCTGGAGAAGAGCGCCCGTAACTCCCGCAGAAATGCCCTGTTCCTGGTATACGGGGAAAAGAAGACCTCGGGCCTTTCGCTATCGTGCATGTTGATTGCTCCTTTCAGAGGGCTTCCCGACGGTGGTTGCTCCAGTGATCGGCCCGGCACCTTGTGATGCCGCGAGACGCGTCCCTATCGTGAAGAAGCACTTCTCTGCCATCCTTGCTCCGCCTAGAACAGACCTCTGGCCTTCAGACTCAGATAGGTCGTGTCGCAGACCACGATGTGGTCCAGTACCTCGATCCCTATGATCTCACCGGCCTTCACCAGCCGTCTGGTTAGTTCGATATCCTCCTTTGACGGTTCGGGGTCGCCGGAGGGATGATTGTGAACAAAGATCACAGAAGCGGCGGAGGACGAGACCGCTTCCTTGAACGCCTCGCGCGGATGGACGACGCTTGTATCCAGGCTGCCCATGGAAACCGGCCGACAGTTGATCAGCCTGTTCCGCGTATCCAGGCACAACACCAGGAAGTGCTCCTTCTTCTTGCCCTTGAGTTGACTACGCACCCCGGCCGCCACATCGTCGGGAGACTTAAGCACCGGGCGGGACTCCTCGCCCTCATCGCTATCCAGCCTCCTGCCCAGTTCCGCCGCGGCTTTGACCTGCGCTGCCTTGGCAGGTCCGATTCCGCTTACCCCGTCCAGTTCTTCGACGGACGCGTTGGCAACGCCCTTCAGATTACCGAAGCGGCTCAACAGCCTCTGGCTCGTCAACATTACGGATTCCCCCCTGGTTCCGCTCCCCAGGATCAGGGCCAGGATCTCCTGTCCGGATAGCGCTTCGACACCCAGCCTCAGCAGCCTCTCCCTCGGCCGTTCGTCGAGCGGCAGGTCGTGAACCGTGAAGGAGTCCTTCATAGCCGGGGCCTCCTCACTGATCTCGCTGACAGTTTCACCTACCGTCTCCTTCTAAACGCCAGAACACCGACCAGAGCCACTACCATAGCCAGTGCCGCGAACAGGAGAGCCGGGCCATAGGACAACCAAACCGGCGGTGAGTTGGCAGGCTCCAGGCCCGACAGAGTTGCCCGCCACCTGGCATCAAGGCCTTCTATGTCGAAACCGTAGACCCCGATCAGGGCGTCGTCATAGGTGCTGCCCTCCTTGAGCACAGTGAGCAACTCCAGCATCCTGTCCTGTCCGTAGTTGTCCAGCAGATAAGCAACCAGGCTATAGCTTTGAGCATAAGATAGACGCGCCTTCTCGGACTCAGCCGAGAAAGGACTGCACAGGCTCCGCACGGAGATCAGCCTGTCCTCGTCGGCCGCCCTCTCCAGACGGGAGCGGAGCTCGGGAAGAAGAGCGCCCTCGTTATACGTGGCCAATCCCTCATCCAGCCACGTGGGAAGCTGCCCGTACGGACTGAACGTCGCCTGATGGACCACCAGGTGCGTCAACTCGTGAACCAGCGCCCTCTTACCCCAGTCGCGCTGTGCAGGCGCGATGCCGATGGCGATGGTGCTGAACTCCGTGAACGCAACGCCGCCCGTCCATTCGTGAGGAAAGACCATGGCTCCCTGCAAATCCCGGGGGGAAGCGTAGACGTATATCTGAATCGGCCTATCGGGATAGGTGCCGATGTCCTCGGTCAACCTGGCCAGCCCGGTCTCACACTCATCCAGCAACTCCCGGGCGAAGGACTCACTGCCCTGGTACCAGTAGAGAGTCACCTCGCCACCTTGCGAGCCCTCGCCCCCGGCGAGAAACCCGCTGGCAGTGATGCTCTGCCACTGATAGCGGTCGTCATCAAACCGCATCGTCTCAGGCGGAGTCTCGAGCTTGTTGCCGACAGCATCTTCAACCAGCCACCAGTATGTGACCCCGGCGCCGGGAGGCAGGCTCGCCTTCCTCATGTCCCATACCCAGCTCGCCTCAACCGTGTCTGCCGGCTCGAATCCGGCCCAACCCTCGCTAACGACTTCGATGTGCCTCATCCTGTCCACCGAGTAGCGCAGCCGGACATCGACGATATCGGTTGCGCTCTGCGCTTCCAGAGTGAACCTGGCCTCTTCGGGGAAGCGTATCTCCACACCGCTGTCTATGACTGTGATTCCACTCGCGGCCTGCTGAGCGGCGAGGGCGACGCCAGAGTCAGCATCGCAGGGCAGAACGGCGTCGTGCCCCGCCACCACACAGGGAGCAAGCACAAGCAGCAACGGCAGAGTCAGCACTGCTAAGGCGGTTCGTCTTATCATTTCCCTATTTTGGACCTGAGATAAGCGGTGATAAACCCGTCCAGGTCTCCATCGAGCACAGCTTCGGGATCGTGGACCTCATGATCTGTTCGGAGGTCCTTCACCATCTTGTACGGATGAAGCACATAGCTTCTAATCTGGCTCCCCCAACCGGCGTCGATGCGCTCACCTTTGATCTTGGCCCTCTCCTCCTCCATCTGCTTCCGGTCGAGCTCCAGCAGACGGGAATAGAGTATCTTCAGAGCGGTCTCCTTGTTCTGATGTTGAGACCTCTGGCCCTGCGACGTCGCCACCAGGCCTGTCGGCACGTGGGTTATGCGGACGGCGCTACTCGTCTTCTGCATATGCTGACCGCCGGGACCGCTGGACCTGAAAGTGTCTATCCTCAGGTCTTCCGGGGCTATCTTGATGTCCAGAGCCGCTTCGGCTTCCGGGAGGACTTCCACAAGAGCGAAAGACGTATGTCGGCTATGGTCGGCATCGAACGGGGACAGCCGCACCAGCCGGTGCACCCCGTGTTCCCCTTTCAGATAGCCGTACACGTAGTCTCCCCTGACCTCTGCGAACGCGCTCTTTATGCCGGCCTCTTCTCCGTGTGAGACATCCAGTACCTCAGCCTCATAACCGTGTCGCTCGGCCCACCGCAGATACATGCGGAGCAGTATACTGGCCCAGTCCTGCGACTCTGTGCCGCCGGCGCCCGCGTGCAGGGCCAGCATCGCATTCCGCGCGTCATATTCACCGATAAACAGCTGCTGGCTTTCCAGCTGTTCGAACTGAGATTCCAGCCTGTCCAGTTCCTGCCGCAGGTCCTCCTTGAGAGAGTCATCATCCTCTCCGATCGTGAGAGCGATCATCTCCTGAAGATCGGCGGCTCTCTTTTCCAGGTCGCGCCAGGCATCGACCAGGTTCTTCTTGGTGGCAAGTCGACGCATGACGCCCTTAGCCCTGGCCGGATCACCCCAGAAGTCGGGGGCGGCCGACTCGGCCTCTATACCCGCGATCTCTTGTTCTCTGCCGGCGATATCAAAGATGCACCATAGTATCTGAGATTCGCCGACGCAAAGCTTCCAGGTTTTCGTTCTCTTCCTGCATGTTTCTCCCGTATTCAGTCGATATGGCCGAATGTGTCAATCACGCTACGACGCTTGCCCGTCGCTTCAGTTCGATACTCTCAGGCCGCGGCCTTGCGCAAAGACGCCTTTGCTTCCGGCGGCAAGGTGTGCGAGGCGGATGGGTTCAGGCAGCCTGTAACCACGGCAGCATTTTACCACCCATTCCAGGGCCACTGCCAGATCAATCTTGTGGCCTACGGAAACATATACGGGCTTCACGCCGGCCCTGGTTCTCAGCGCTGCCCCGATGAGTTCTTCGTCATCGAACAGCCCCGCGGAAGCACCCGCCTCCTGTTCCACAGGCTGATGGCTGCCGCAGAGGATAGACTTGGCACAGCCGATAGTGGGTAAGTCGAGAAAGAGCCCCAGGTGTGCCGCCAGCCCGATCCTCCTGGGATGGGCGATCCCCTGACCATCAACCAGGACGAGGTCCGGGGTGCTGCCCAGTTTCTCGCAGCAGGCCAGAATCAAGGGTATTTCTCGAAACGACAACAGTCCCGGGATATACGGGAAGTCGATCCTGCCCTCCGCCACCTGCACCTCGGCTATACCGAAGCCCGGATACTCGAGAACGACCACCGCCGCTCTTGCTAAGCCACGGGGGGCCACAGACGAGATATCAGCACCGGCAACAAGGCTTGGACAGAGGACCGTGTGCTCGGTTACCACGTCCTTTGCCAGTCTCAGTTGCAGCTCTCTCGCCAGGCCGACGTTCACATCCCACTCGTGCAGCCTCCGTATCCTCATGGTTGAATTATAGAGCATTTGCCCAAGCCGAGAAACTCCGAGATATGCTCAGGCAAGAACGCGAATGGTTCTCGGGGCCAGCCGCCACAAAGTCTTGTTAAGGACGAATCCGTCTGTTATAATCGCCTCGTAGAGTGGTCGTTGTGAACCGAATGCCTGTCCGCACCATTCCGGGAGTGCTTCATGCATGGCCGCTGTCGCGTACCAGCCGCATCACCTGCTGAGGAGACATGTTATGCCCAAAGAGATTGCCGGTAGCGTAGAAGACATCGAGAACGAAGCCGAAAAACTGCTCGAAGAGGCCAGCGCCCAAGCCAGGGAGATCCTATCCGAAGCCAGAGAGGAAGCCAGGAAGACACTCTCTTCCGAGTTGTCGCTGGACGAGGTCAAGGGCGAATATGACAGGATCGTGAATGAGGCCAGGGAGGAAGCCGAGAGGAAGCGCACAGACTCTGAGAAGAGGGCCGCTGCGATCAGCGACAATGCCGAGAAGAAGGCAAGAGAGATCACCGGGCGCATGGTAAGCATCATCGCGGGCAGGAGCTAACATGGCACCTCTACTAGTCAATACACCCGAACTCATGACCAGGGTCAGGGTATTGGCGACCAAGGACAACTCCACTAAGACCCTCAAGACTCTCCACACCGCCGGCGTACTGCATGTCGAGGAAAGCGAAGAGCTAAAGCCCGTGGACCGGGAGGCTGTAGAACGCGAGAGAAAGGAGGTCAGCAGGCTGTCGGCAGACATTGATGACGTGCTGGCTTACCTGCCGGAGGGAGAGGCTCTAGCTCTGGCGGAGGATATCGAGGTCATATACACAAGACCCCTCGGCGAAATCGACAGCGAGGTAAGGTCTCTGTGCACCGGCCTTGCGAACAGACACCGGAGATTGGCGAGGCTCAAGGAGGAAGTCGGGGAGCTGACTGATCTCAGTGACTACCTAGCTGCTCTAACCCGGCAAGGAGACATCAGCCTGGCCGACCTGGATTTTTCCGGGAGCTATCTCTTCACCCGGGTCTTCATTCTTCCCAGGGAGGCCTACGACGCTTTACACCGCGATATAAAGGACTACCTTTTCAAGAGTGTAGCTGCCACACACGAAAAGGAGACCGTCTTCTACACGGTTGCCAGAGTCGAAGACCGGGAGGCCGTAGAGACCGCCGTGAAGAACGCCGGCGGTAGAGTCCTTCAAATACCCGGGGATGACATGACTGTGCGGGAGTTCGTGGAGATGACGGGCGAAAAGGTCGGCAGCCTGGAAGAAGAGATAACAAAGCTCCACGAAGAGATAGTCAAAGAGACGGGCGAGAACCTGGAAAGGCTCGTCCTCTTCAGAGAAGCGCTATCGGCCGAGGCCGAGCGACTGGCGGTCCTGGAGAAGGCCTCCGAAGCGAATTACGTCGCTTTGTTCGAGGGGTGGATACCGGAGACCAGCGCTGACACTGTCACCGGCCTGCTTAAGGAGAAGGTCGGCCAGGTTTTCGTCGATATGCGGAAGCCGGAGCCGACGGAGGACCCCCCCACCAAGATGAAGAATGCCGCTGCCGTCAAACCCTTCGAGGTTATCGTCAATATGTTCGGCACCCCGGGGTACCGGGAGTGGGACCCCACGCCAGTGACTGCGTATTCGTTCGCGGTTTTCTTCGGCCTGATGCTCTGCGATGTTGCGTACGGCATCGGTATCATACTGGCTGCCAGATACGTTATACGGAAATTCGTCGACGATCCCTATACAGAGGGATACCGGCTGTTCCAGAGGGTGCTCTACACAAGCGGATTAGTCGCGCTGGTGCTCGGCTTGCTGGCTGGCAATTACCTTGGTGACGGGCTCCAGCTCGTCCTCGGGGTCGAGAGTACGGCGCTCTTAGAGCCCGTCAGGCACGCGCTTACCGATCCCATCACTTTCATAATAATCTCTATCGTGCTGGGGATTGTTCACGTGAATGCCGCCCACGCGATGGCGATGGTCAGTGGAGCCAGAAAGGGAGATAAGGGCACGGTGGTCAGTAAGATCGCACTGTTCACGCTCCAGATCTGCGCCATCCCGCTCATACTACTGTGGTTGTTCAGTATCAGGCTGCCGGTGCCTTTGGTTACGTATACTGTGTTCATCTACGGGCTGGGCGCCAGCGTGGCAGCCATCATCGTCTCGTCCTTCATGCAGCGAGGAGGTCTGGGTTCCATCTTCTGGATCTTTGACATGACGGGGCTGCTTGGTGACTTGATGTCGTATGCGAGGCTGGCCGGAGTCGGCCTGGCCACGTTCTACCTCGCTGCGAGCTTCAATATGCTGGCCCAGGTGTTCTCCGGGATAATCCCCGGCGTGATCGGGGTCATCGTCGGCGTTATCATAGCAATTGCAGTCCTGGTGTTCGGACACCTGATCAACCTGGCCCTCAGCGGCATCGGTTGCTTCGTACACTCGCTGCGGCTGTGTTTCGTCGAGTTCCTGTCCAAATTCTACGAAGGTGGTGGCGAGGAGTACAGTCCGCTTCGCTTGAAGACTCGACCCGTATTTGTAAAAGGAAAGGCTTAGAATAGGAGGTACAGATATGATAGACGCAAGTGCGTTGGCGACCATCGGTGGCTCATTGGCGTTGATCGCCGGTCTCGTGGGTTCGGCGATAGGGATTGCCACGGCCGCATCGGGCGGGGTGGCCACTCTGTCCGAAGACCCGCGCCAGTTTAGGAATGTGCTCATACTGGCATCATTGCCTATGACGCAGTCGTTCTACGGGCTGATCATGCTGATTCTCGTCCTGACAGCGGTGCTGCCTGTCGAGGGCACCGAAGGCTCGGTTGCGCTCGGCGTTAGCCTCATAGCTGCTTTCGCCTTTGTCGTCTCAGCGATATACCAGGGCACGGTCTGCGCGTCAGGCATCGCCATGCTACCCAAGACCGGCGGGAAGATACTGACCAGCTCCATGATGCTGGCCGTGTTTGTCGAGCTCATAGCCGTGCTCGCCCTGGTCTTCAGCATAATGGCGTTCACCCTGCTCGGGCTCATGTAGAGGTGCTTAATGGGTATGGATGAGATAAAGCAAGCCGTCATGTCCAGGGTCCAGGCAGAGGCCGAGGACATCAAGAACGACGCTAACGAGAAGGCGCAGGAGGAGATAGAGAAGGCCAAGAAGGAGCGCCAGGCGAGGTTCGAGGAGGAGAAAGGCAGGCTGCTGGAACAGGCGAGGGAGGAAGCGGCGAGGGTTCTGGCACAGGCCTCCATCGAAGCGCGACAGAAGATATCGCGCACCAAGGCTGACGTAGTTGACCGGGTCATTGACGGCGCTCGTGAGCAGTTGGCCGGGGGTTCAACCGCTGACGATCAGCTTGCCGGGCTGATCAGAGAATCCGTCGAGGGACTCGGTGCGGCAAAGGGCAGGATCTACGTCTCAGGCAGAGACGTGGACAATGCAAAGAAGATTCTCGAAGAAGACAGCGAACTGTCAGACAGGGTAGTGGAGGTCAAGGAAACGGACTGCCTGGGAGGCGTCATAGCCGAGGACGTTGATGGTAAGCTCCGGGTGGACAATACCTACGAAACCAGGCTCGAAATGCTCCTGCCGAGGCTGCTACCCGAAATGAGCAAGGACCTCTTTGAGTCTACATAGGGGAACGCCGTGTCTACTGTTAAGTACGCATTTGTGTCGTCTTACCTGAAAGGCCAGGAAGCCAGGCTGGTCACCTCTGAGCACATAGACCGCCTGGCAGGGGCGGCCAGCGTACAGGACGCCCTGGGGACGGTACGGGAGACCGACGTAGGAAGCTATCTGGAGGAATTGTCCGACGCCTCCTCTGATCGTCTGGACGAATCCCTCTGGAAGTATCTTGCGCAACGAATCGCTTTCCTCGAGTGGCTGAAGCTCCTGCCACAGGATGTACGCAGCATACTGAGGGCATATACAGCGAAGTATGACGTGTTCAACATCAAAGCTGCCCTGGTGGGTGTCTACACCGGCAAGAAGGCCGGGATGATACCGGCGGGTACCATTCACAATGACGGACTGCTGGACGAGCTTTCCCGCGCTGAGAGCGTAGACGACATCATACGAGTGCTCGGCAAGTGCAAGCTCGATGATTATGTGCCTGTCCTCGAGCAGGCCAGGGCCGATGAAGCCGCCGACCTGGATCTCTCCGTTCAGGCAAGGCTAGAGGCCCTGTATCACAGGAACCTGCTGGCCGTCGCCGGACGCGTGAAAGACGGGCCTGCCCTCCGCGAGGCCTTCGGCCTGGTTATCGACCTGGCAAACCTGCAGCTTGCCTTGAGAGCGATAATACTGGACTTGACACCTCCCATCAGCGAACTGACCATCGCCGATGGACGCGAGATCACGGTCCAGGTTGTCAAGGAGTTGGTATCTCTAAAGCTCACCGAGGTGCCCAACAGGCTGGAGAATACCCGCTACGCGGACATCGTAAAGGAGATAGCTGCCGGCTACGAACGGACGAAGAGCGTCACGGTAGTAGACGAGACCATCGAAAAGCATAAGTTCAGGATACTCAAGGAGATGCTGGCGCTGAAGGTCTTGTCGCCGCTCGTGGCGGCGTGGTATCTGGTCCTCAAGGAAACTGAGGTACGGAACCTTAGGCTGGTTCTGAAGGCGATAGCGGACGAGGTCCCCGTGCAGGATATCACGAGCTTACTGGTGCCGTGACATAGTGACTATGAGACAATTGGGGATGGCCGTCATAGGAGATGAAGAGCTGGTCAATGCGCTGAGACTGGCCGGCGTCAGCAGGCACTACGTGATGAAGAGCGCTCAGGACGTCGGTCGGGAAGTAAGGGAAGCATTGACCGAACTGGTGGCCGACCCGGACGTGGGCATCATAGTGATACTCGAGGAGTACGCCCGGTACGTCGAAGACCTGGTTGCGCAGGTCCGTAAGGGCAGAAAACCAACCCCTGTGATCATCGAAGTGCCGTCGAAGTTCGGCTCGATATATGGGGATGTCCGGCAGCATTACAGGGCGCGCATCAGAGAATCCGTCGGGTTCGAAGTGGAAATCTGAGACGATAGACAGAGCAGGAGGCTGACGATATGGGAAAGATATGGAGAGTTTCAGGCCCTCTGATCATAGCTGATGATATGAAGGGTTCCCAGGTCTACGAAGTCGTCGAGATAGGCGAAGAGGGCCTGGTTGGCGAGATCGTGGGACTGGAGGGAGATAGGGCGGTAATCCAGGCACACGAGGATACTCTGGGACTGAGGACCGGGGAGGTGGTGACGGGCACGGGCATGATCTTGAGTGTGGAGCTGGGCCCCGGGCTGGTAGGTTCCATATACGACGGACTGCAAAAGTCTCTGCTGACCCTCGGTGAGCAGATCGGCCCCTTCATAAGGCGGGGAGTAAAAGCTACGCCGCTTCCCCGAGACAAGAAGTGGCAGTTCACCCCCCGCGTCAAGGAGGGCGACGCCGTCGGCCAGGGCGACATAATAGGCGTCGTTCCCGAGACCGAGTTGATCGAACACAGGATAATGGTGCCGCCGGGTATCAGGGGCACCGTGAAGGAGATACGCAAGGGCGACCACACTGTAGAAGAACCCATAGCATGGGTCGCACAAAACGGCGACGTGAAGGAACTGACCCTGCTGCAGAGATGGCCGGTGAGAAAGCCACGGCCCTACAAGGAGAGATTCGATCCCGCGGGCCTGCTTACGACCGGTATGCGGATTCTGGATTACATGTTCCCCCTGGCTCTGGGCGGCAGAGCGTCCATCCCCGGGGGCTTCGGCACCGGAAAAACCGTGGCCCTGCAGCAACTGGCCAGATGGGCCCAGACACACCTGAACATCTATGTCGGCTGCGGCGAAAGAGGCAATGAGATGGCGGACGTCCTGTCCAGCTTTAGAGAGCTAAAGGACCCCAACACAGGAAGACTATTGCAGGAGAAGGAGATCTTTCTGGCAAACACGTCCAACATGCCCGTTGTGGCCAGAGAAGCAAGCATTTTCGTCGGTGTTACTATGGCCGAGTATTTCCGGGATATGGGCTACGATGTCTTACTGGTTGCTGATTCCACTTCCAGATGGGCTGAAGCCATGCGGGAGATGAGCGGACGACTTGAGGAAATGCCGGGAGAGGAAGGCTTTCCTGCATATATGGGTTCGCGGCTCTCCTCGTTCTATGAAAGAGCGGGAATGGTTGAATGCCTGGGCAATCCCGGGAGACAGGGATCGGTTACAGTAGCGGGAGCCGTGAGTCCTCCCGGCGCCGATTTCAGCGAACCGGTAACCCAGAACACACTTAGAATAGTCGACGCGCTGTATGCGCTGGAGGTCACGCTGGCAAACAAGAGACACTTCCCCGCCATAAGCTGGCTCACCAGCTACAGCCTTTATGTAGACGCAGTTAAGGACTGGTGGAACGAGCGCGATCCAGGGTGGGAGGATACCAGGGCAGGCGCCCTGAAAGTATTGCAGCAGGAGGCTGAACTGGAGGAGATCGTCAGGCTCGTGGGGCCGGAAGCCCTGCCCGAAGACGACAAACTGCTTCTTCTCGTCGCCAGGATGATACGCGAGGACTTCCTCCAGCAAAGCGCTTACCACGAAGTGGACACCTATTGCATGCCGGCCAAGGCCGGTCTCATGCTCAAAACTATTATGAAGTTTTACGACCTGGCCCGGGAGATGCTGGATGCGGGGGCGGGTATCGAGACCATCCGCTCGTCGCCCATGGTCTACAGGATATCAAGGATGAAGGATATCCCCAACGAGGAGTTTGAACAGCGGGCAAAGGAACTGTGGTCCGAGATGGAAGAGAACCTTACGACCGGCAAGCGGGGTTCTTGAGCAAAGGAGGCCTCCCATGGAATTTTCATCACTGTACGTCAAGGAAGGAAGAGCCATCAACAAGGCCAAAGGCTCTCTGCTGGTCGCTGAGAGCATTCCCGGAGTTAGATTCAACGAGATAGTCGATGTGCAACTGGCCAGCGGAGAGGTGAAGAGCGGCCAGGCAATAGACATCAGCAAGGAAGCAATCGTAGTCCAGGTATTCGGCGGCGTAAGCGAAGTAGACCTCATCGGCAGCAGGATAAGGTATAAAGGCGAGACTTTGAGGCTGCCGGTATCCATGGACATTCTGGGAAGAGTCTTTAACGGGATGGGAGATCCGATAGAAGGAGGCCCACGCGTGATCCCTGAGGAGTACCTGGACATCAACGGTGAACCCATAAACCCCGCAATGCGCCAGCCTCCGGCAGAGTTCATTGAAACGGGAATCTCGGCAATAGACGGTCTCAATGCACTGGTTAGAGGACAGAAATTGCCTATATTTAGCGCCTCGGGCCTGCCGCACAATCGGATTGTGGCTCAGTTAATCAGGCAGGCAACCGTAAAGGGCAGGGAGGAAGCATTCGCACTCGTATTTGGCGCTATCGGTGTCAGTTATGATGATGCCTCCTTCTTTATGAGGAATCTGGAGCGAACGGGCGCCCTGGAGCGGACCGTGGCCTTCATCAACACCGCCTCGGATGCCGTTATCGAGCGGATCTCGACACCCAGGCTGGCCCTGACCGCCGCCGAGTATCTGGCGTGGAGACACAATATGCACGTGCTGGTCATCCTCACCGACATGACCAACTACTGCGAAGCCCTCCGCGAGCTTTCTTCCATGCGTGAAGAGATACCCTCCAGACGGGGATATCCCGGCTATATGTACACCGACCTGGCCACCATGTATGAGAGAGCCGGAATGATCTCGGGCAGAGAGGGCTCGGTAACCATAATGCCCATCCTCACCATGCCCGATGATGACATAACACATCCAATACCCGACCTTACCGGCTATATAACCGAGGGGCAGATCGTTCTTTCCCGAAACCTGGAAAGAAAGGGCGTATACCCTCCCATAGATGTATTCCTCTCGCTTTCCCGGATGATGAAAGAAGGGATCGGGCCGGGCAAGACCAGGGAGGACCACAACAACGTCTTCATGCAATCGTATGCCGCCTACGCTGAAGGGTCCTATCTCAGGGAGATCTCCACCATCATCGGCGCCGAGGCGCTCAGTGAAAGGGACAATATATACCTGAGGAATGCGGACGAGTTCGAGACGAAGTTCATAGCTCAGGGCGAATGGGAGAAGAGAACGGTGGAAGAAACCCTGGACATCGGCTGGCGGCTGTTCTCAGCGCTTCCCCAGGAGGACCTCAAGCTGATTAAAGAAGACTTCATCAAGAAGTATCTTCCCGAACGCCAGGAGTAGAATCGACTGCACGACAAATGGCACGATTAGTCAGAGTCAGGCCCACCAAGATCGAGCTCGTGAAGCTGAAGCGCAGGCTTTCCCTGGCTCAGCGAGTGCAGAAGATAGTCAAAGACAGGCTATCCATCCTGACCACCGAGTTCCTGGACACCGCCAGAGAGACGGTAGAGGCCAAGAAGAAGCTGGTCGATGACCTGGCCGAACTCTACAAAGCGATGTCGATTGCCGCCGGCTATCACGGATACATCGCGCTGGAGAAGGAGTTTATTCTCACCGAGACCGATTCCAAAGTCACCGCCGGCTCGAGAAGCGTGGCGGGCGTGCGAATACCTTCCTTCGAGCTGACAGGCCGCGCCAGGCCAATGAGCAAGTATAGCCTGACCGATACCTCGTCGTTCCTGGACCGCGCGGCCGAGCTATCCGAAGAGGTCCTCAGAGTTAGTGCCGAACTGGCCGAGCTTCAGCGGGGTTTTGAACTGCTGGCAATGGAGATCAACCGGACGAAACGGATAACCAACGCGCTGGAGTACATGGTGATACCCGAACTGAAGGACACGATAAGGTACCTCAATATGAAGTTCGAGGAACGAGACAGGGAAGAGAAAGCGCGGCTCAAACGTGTGAAATCGCTGGTTGCAGGAGAGTAGACAGATGCCTCAGCCACAGGATGAACGGTCAGTCCAACGGGGGCACTCAACCTATGAGAAGATACTCCAAGAGAGCTTGAGAAGCGAGCTCAGAGCGGTGAATGCCGGACTGCCGCGGAGCCCGAAACGTCTATCGGAGCTGTTGACCGAGCAATACCCCCACGTGGTGTGCCACGATGGGGCTGCACACTCCTTCAAGAGGAGCGAACTCGAATACCTGGCAGGTACACTCGATACAGCGGAGCAGGAGGAACTGGAGTTGCCCATGCTCATCGAGCTGGGTGCAAACGAAGCCGAGGCATACATAATATGCGGAGGGCAGGTGGAGGAGAAGATCATATCCCGGGTACTGAACATGCCGGTGACGTGCGAGCGGAGGAGGATCAGGGTTTACAGGCCCCAGGTGGCTCTCTTAAGGAGAAAACTCAGGACAACAACCGTTTACGTCTTCTCCCACAGGCTCGCCACCTGTTGACAAAGCTCCGCACTTAAGAGATAATCACCGTGTCAGATGGTTAAGATCAGATTACGCCGCATGGGCAGGAAGAACAGACCGTCCTATCGGGTGGTGGTGGCCGATAGTCGCTCTCCCCGTGACGGGAGGTTCATCGAGGTCATCGGGCACTACGACCCTCTGACCGACCCTGCGACCATTGAGATCAATGAGGAGAAAGCGCTGGAGTGGCTCAGGTCCGGCGCCCAGCCCACGGAAACGGTACGGAGCTTGCTTGGTAAACTAGGTATTATGGACAGGTTCAAGATGGCCTCAGGCCAAAAGTAATCCTCAAGGAGGCAGAATGAAAGACCTAGTAGAGTACGTCATCAAATCTATAGTGGCAGAACCTGAGCAGGTGAAGATCACCGAAGAGAATAGTGAAGACGGATTGTTGCTAAAACTGGAAGTCGCTCCCGATGATAAGGGCAGGGTTATCGGAAGGCAGGGCCGCGTAGCGCAGGCACTGCGAACACTCCTACGAGTCAAAGCAGCCAAAGAGGAAACAAGGGTCAGGCTGGAAATACTGTAACCCGGGTCCCCGGGATTTCCCCTGCCCCGCTAAGCACAAAGCGCCGGCGCTTCTTCTCCCCGGAGAACGTCGCTTCTATGCGGGTGCAGCCTCGCTTGTAAATACGGGGGGCCTATTCCAATTTCGCCCGTCAACTGCTACAATCATGCAGTCACCAAGAAAGGAGGTGTACATGGACTTTTCGCTTACCGACGAACAGAAATCCCGCAGCAGAGAGTTCAATGACACGTGCAATGAGCTCAACAAGAAACGGCCCAAGAGCCTGGTGGGGTTTGAAGCCATCTACGAGCTGGACGAGTGCTGGGAGTACAATCTGTACTGCGCCAGGGAGTTTGCCAAGAAGGGATGGCTCGCCCTGGGCTGGCCGCCCGAATACGACGGCAAAGGGGACATGATGGACCGTGTCCTCTTCGCCGAAGCAAGAGGATACTATGGCACTCCCGGGGTGGACATCTTCGGGGTGCAGATGCTCGCCCCCACCCTGTTACAGGCCGCCAGTGAGGAGATCAAGAGAGAATTCCTGCCGCCGATCGCCCGGGGAGAGGCGATGTGGTGTGAACTGTGGAGCGAACCCAATGCCGGGTCGGACCTGGCCACCCTCGCCGCGACAGCCATAAAGAAGGGCGACGAGTACATCATAAATGGTCAGAAGACGTGGAACACGGGCGCTCACCGGGCGGACTGGGGCTTCGGGGTATTCAAGACAGACCCGGAGGCACGAAAACACCACAATATGACGTTCCTGTTGCTGGACATGAAGACGCCGGGGATCACGGTGAGACCGATCGAGTACCTCGACGGCAGCGCTCCCTACTGCGAAGTCTACTTCGATGACGTCCACGTGCCGGCCAGGAACATAGTGGGCCAGGAACACGAGGGCTGGTCGGTGGTAAATCTTCTGGCCGGTTTCGAGAGGTCCGGCATCAACGAGATCATGAGCATGATGCGCGGGCTGGAAGAGATGGTGGCATTCTGCAACGAGACCAAACGGAACGGGAAGCCGCTTTCGAAGGACCCGGTGATACGCAACCGCCTAGCCCAACTCGCCTGCGAATTGGAAGCCGCGCGTGCCCTGGCATACCGCGTTGCCGACCTGCAGAACAGAAACGAGATGTCTCTCATGGATGCCTCGGCAGGTAAGATTTTCTTCAGCGAACTGGGCGAGCGCTTCGCCTTTGTGGCCGGCGACATCCTGGGGCCCTATGGCCAGATCAGGACTTCTCGATGGGCCCCCCAGAATGGACAATGGGAGAAAATGTTCCACGAGCACTTCATAACCACTATCTCGATGGGAACGAATGAGATACAGAGGAACATCATCGCCTGGTACGGCCTGGGCCTGCCCAGAATGAGATGAGCAGCCGGGCTTCGATAAGGAGGAATCATGGATCTTAGATTTACCGAGGAGCAAGAAATCCTGAAGCAGTCCGCGCGAGATTTCCTGGCCACGGAGTGTCCCAAGACCCTGGTAAGAGAGCTCGAACGTAGCGAGAAGGGACACTCCCCCGAGCTATGGCAGAAGATGGCCGGGCTGGGCTGGATGGGGCTCATCGTGCCCGAGGAATACGACGGCATAGGCTACACGTTTCAGGACCTCACGGTGCTCCTGGAGGAGATGGGGAGGAACATACTGCCCGGACCATTCCTGGCCACAGTCACCAGTACGTTCCCCATACTGGAGGCGGGTAGCGAGGAGCAGAAGAAAGACCTGCTCCCGAAGATAGCCCAGGGGGAGATCATCCTTACCACGGCTCTCCTCGAAGAGGACGGTGTCTTCGATGCCGCGAGCATACGGGTCAACGCCGCGCCTAAGGGAGATGACTTTGTTATCAACGGTACTAAGCTCTTCGTAGACATGGCCCACGTGGCCGACCACATAATCTGTGTAACCAGGACGAACGAAGGGGCGCCCGAGAAGGGCATCACCCTATTCATAATCGATGCCTCAACCCCGGGAATCAGCTGCGAGGTCATGCCCACCACCGCCAACGACAAGCTCTGCGAGGTGCGGTTCGAGAACGTCACCGTTCCGCGTAAGAACATACTGGGCAAGCTGGACGAGGGGTGGCCTATTGTGGAGAACTTGCTTCGCAAAGGTGCCATCTCCAGGTGTGTCGAATCCATAGGCGCTATACAGACCTGTATAGACATGACGGTGGCCTATGCCAAGGAAAGGGTCCAGTACGACAGGCCCATCGGCGCGTTCCAGGCGCTGCAGCACAAGATGGCCGACATGTGGACCGCGATGGAGACCGGCCGCTACCTGGCCTACGAAGCAGCGTGGATGGAATCGAGCGGCCTGCCCTGCGCCAAAGAGGCCTCCATGGCCAAGGCTTATGTCAATGAAGTCTACCGTGACGTCAGCAAGTGGGCCATCAGGCTCCACGGGGCGATCGCTACCAGCGACGACCATGACATACCACTCTTTTACCGCAGGAGCAAGGCGGCGGACACTGCCTTCGGTAGCACCGACTTCCACAGGGAGATCGTGGCTCAGAAGATCGGGCTCGGCTAGACTCCCTCTTCGAAGCGCATACCTTCTTAGTCCCTCGTCCTCGAGGGGCTAAGTCTTTGGCGTGGCGGCACACCCGCTCTGCACATACAGCATTCTTGGCTTTGCTGTACGCGTATCCGTGCAGCGGTTAGGCCGCGCAGCCACGCGACCCACTTCGCTCACCCGCCATTCGCCGAGGCTTGATCTTCGGTACCAACGCCAAGCTAGGCAAAAGACTCCCAACTCAGGAAGGGATAGGTCTCGCCATCCACGATATTCCAGGTGTAGTCGGGGTTGGTATCGCCGGGCTCGACCGCGGCCATGTCCCACGGTTCGTCCAGCCCCTCGGTCGCGATGTCCGCGAAGGTGGCGATACCCATCATCTCCGCAGTGGTCTTACCGGTTCCGCCATAGCTATCTCCGGTCCCGGACGTCTCCACATCCCAGAAGGAGTCACCTACGATGCCGTCATCCTGCCCGATAACGTCCTCCTCGTTGAACCCTACCAGGCCGCCCACGTCGTTTTCGCCGGTCACGTTGCCGCTGGAATAACAGTTCCTCACAGTGCCGCCGTTATGTCCCACCAGGCCGCCGATAGCCCAACCGCCGCCCACCGTGCCGGTGGAATAGCAGTTGCTCACAGTGCCCTCATTGCTTCCCACCAGACCACCAGTAGCCCAATCACCACTCACATTGCCCGTGGAGTAGCATTTGCTGACAGTGCCCTCGCCACTCATACCCACGAGGCCTCCGACACCCAAGCCGCCGGTCACGCTCGCAGCGGAATAAGAGTTGGTTACAGTGCCCTCGTATGCGTTTGCTCCCACCAGACCACCAACACCTATGGCCCCGGTCACGGCGCCGGTAGAATAGGAGTCCATCACAGCGCCCTCGCTGTATCCCACTGCGCCACCCACCCCCAAAGCGCCACTCACAGCCGAGTTCACAAGGCCGACACCGGCGATGACTCCTGCCTCACCGACGGCAGCGAACAGCCCCGAATAGTCTTCCTCAAGGCGGCCGACAAAAAGGTCACTTATCTTGTGGCCCTGGCCGTCAAGGATCCCCATAAACGGGCCATCATATGCTCCAATCGGCTCCCAGCCGTTTCCCTCGTTGGCTTCGGGGCCAGCCAGTTGACTATAGCCAGCAGTGGTGGAGTCGAGGTCGTTCACCAGCACGAAGTGGGCATCCAGGCGATGACGGACATTATCAAGGTGGTGCCAGTCCCCAACCTGATACGGGTCGCCCGCTGTTCCACTGCCTCCCGCGAACTCGTTCTCGACCCCGTTCACACAACCAACCATCCCGGCAAGCAGGGCCAGCACAACCAGCAAGATACTGGCCCTTCTGACTAAAGCCGCCCCCTTCAAACAGAATAGTATCCTCATATCCGACCTCCTATTCGATCATGCAATGGATCAGTCGACCGAATCCCTTCAGTCTCCTGGATGCCTCACGCTCCCACTCCTCCCGACACCTCCCAGCACAGGAAGGGATAGCTCTGCCGGTCGACGATATTCCAGGTGTAGTCCTCATCGCTCTCGCCGGGAGAAACCGCGACCATGTCCCACGGCTCGTCCAGCCCTTCGGTGTCCGTATCCGTAAAGGTGCCGATGTCCATCATCACCACCGTGGTCTTGCCCGTTCCACCGTCTGAAGCTGCCTGTCGGCTGGTCTCAATGTCCCAGAAGCAGTTGGTTACAGTGCCGCGGAAATCGGCTCCCGGAACGGTGCCTTCATTCTTTCCCACTAGACCGCCCACATATTCGTAACCGGTGACATTCCCCGTGGAAAAGCACTTGCTCACAGTGCCAGAGAATCTCTGGGAGCCATTCATCCCTACCAGACCGCCAATGCAACGCTGGCCAGTCACGTTGGCTGTCGAATAGGAGTCACTCACAGTGCCTGCGTTCTGTCCCACCAGACCGCCAACAATCATGTCGCCACTGATGGCGCCTGAGGCGTAAGAATGGCTCACGCTGCCCATACTAAATCCCGCCAATATCCCAACAGCCGCTATCGGAGCTACACCGAGAGTCCCTACTTCTGGGATGGTCACAGTGGCG
>PWRA01000053.1 GCA_003556385.1 Dehalococcoidia bacterium
AGGCGGAAGATGAGATACTTCCCGCGACGTTCAAGGCTTTCTACCCGCTGTCCGATTAGTGCCGGACAGATCTGTTCGGCAGGACCATCCGCCACAATCCTGGCGTCAAGGATGATGATCCGGAGGAGACTCTGCCCCACAACCCAGGGCGAAAGCTCTTGTCTTATTGTCTCAACCTCAGGCAGTTCAGGCATTTTCTCAGGTCGTCCTATGGTCGCCCTCTGTCGATGCGTCTTCTGTCGAAGGCCGGTAACAAGACTCAGTCAGGGTCATCGGTTCTGTCGGTTGGCACGCACACCCGGCACAGGTGCTCTAGGCTGTTCTCCTTGATATGTGTTATGTCAACTTCGTCCATCGGTCCCTTTCTCCTTCACCTTTGGTTCACCATCCGCCTGACTTCCGGTGCCTGGCGGGAGTGTGGGTGGGTACGGTGTTTCGGGCAGGCAACGACCGCTGACCCGTCATCAAGCGGCTCCGCGGGCCAGTGCACATAGATGTCTTCTGGCCTCTTTCTTCACCGTTTCAAGCGAGAGTTCAGCGATCTCCCTCACATCGTAATGTCCCTGTAGCGAAAGAATTAACTCCTGTCCCAGGAAATAGCCCGTCTCTCTTTGCCCCTGTATGTGCAGCCAGTCTGCGAAGAAGTCTTTCACAGGTTTCTTGCTGTCGACCCTATGCAGATACTCTGCGGCCAGCCATCGTTTATGTTCTCTGCACCACGAAAGCCAATCCTTGCTGTGTGCTTGATTCCAGCCCTCGCTTCCCAGTATGAGATATTCGCATCGCTTGGCAAAGCCCTCGCTATAAAGAAGAAACAGTGGATCCTCTTCGTGTCTTTCGAACTCCTGAAATTCACCACGCCAGTGCATATGGGCCAGGTGTCCGATTTCATGAGATACCAGTTCGCTCAGGCTCTCGGGAGAATGCCAGCCCAGTTCGGCGATCTTCTCCAGCCCCAGAAGACAGGCTGGGTAGCCCTGGTAGCGTGTCGCCCAGCCAGCCCCGCAGCCGATACCGACATACGCCACGAAAAATATCGGGAAGTCGATTTGGAGCGCTTGCACAGCCAGTTCATAGGTGGAGCGGCAAACATCCGGCAGGTTCTGGCTTGCCTGCTCCATCAACGGCAGGAGATCTGCCAGTCTAGAGAAGACCTTTTCCCTCGCGGTTCCCCGCCAGGAGAAATCCTGCTCCTCATATGCTGCTACCTGTTTTTCCAGCAGTTCAGCATAGTTACCCATATAGGAAGTTTCCCACAGTTCGAGCTTCTGTTCTTCGGGCTTTGAACACGCGTCGCTCCAGTACCGCATGAAGTCGTCGAAGGTATCTATGTATCTATACATAGTGATTCCCCTGCCATGACCGGCACCGGTATTCATGCGAATGCTGCCGGAAGCCTGCCTCACCGATGATCCGGTTATCATCGTTTGCGATCACCGCGAACCATTCTCGGTTGCTGTAGGCATCTACCCGGTAAAGGTATTCCTCCGATTCCCCTCACTCATCGGCCCGAGTTCACCGATCAGCGTTCTGAGTTCCGCATCTTCGGACCATCTGCGGATATGGGCCAGATCCTCCCTTGTCAGAGGTCTCAAGTAGAGCCGCGTGCCGGTCAGAACATGCGGAGTCCTCTCTTCCTCCTCACTGGGTCTCGGCAAATTCACCCCTCCGTATCATGCCCGGTCTTCACCATCTCGCCCCAGTTTCGACCCAGCTTCATATCTATCTTCAGAGGGACAAGAAGCCGAACTGCCCCGGGCATAAGGTGGCCGACCAGGGCTGTCATCTCGTCCACCTCCGGCTCAGGTACCTCGAACAGCAGGTCATCGTGTATCTGCAGTAGCATCCTGCTTTCGAGTCCCCTCTTGTGCATTTCCCGATGCAGATCTATCATGGCGACCTTGATGATATCGGCGGAGGTACCCTGCACGGGGGCGTTGATGGCCATGCGCTCAGCGGCCTCTCTGACCATCCGGTTTGAGGAGTTGATCTCGGGTATCAACCGCCTCCTGCCGAGAACCGTCTGCACATACCCTGCTTTGCGTGCCTGGTTCTTGGTCGCCTCGAGATACTCCTTCACCCTGGGATACTTCTCAAAATAGCGGGCGATGAACTGGGAGGCTTCTTCACGGCTAAAGCTCGTGGCCTGCTCGAGCCCGTAGTCACTCATGCCATAAACAATGCCGAAATTGACTGTCTTGGCATTGCGGCGCATCTCAGGAGTCACCTCCTCCTTGGGGATGCCGAAGATCCCGGCGGCAGTTAGCGTATGGATGTCCTCGTCCTGGGCAAAGGAGGCGATGAGCGTGGGGTCCTGTGACAGGTGAGCCAGGGCCCTGAGGTCGATCTGCGAATAGTCGGCGCTCAGGAGGTATGCCCCGGGGGGAGCTACAATGGCCTTCCTTATCTTGCTCCCCATCTCTCCTCGTACCGGTATGTTCTGAAGGTTAGGCTCGCTGGAGGAGAGCCGGCCCGTCGTGGTACCTGTCTGGTTGAGATTGGTGTGCACCCGGCCCGTCTTCCGGTTAATGAGTGACGGCAGAGTGTCGACATAGGTCGACTTGAGCTTGCTAAGCTGGCGGTATTTCAGTATGAGGGCGATAACCGGATGAGCGCCTCTGAGTGCTTCGATGATCGAAGCCTCCGTAGAAAAACCGGTCTTCGTCCTGCGTGACTGAGGCAGTTTGAGGTCCTGGAAGAGCACCCTGCCCAGCTGCTGTGGCGAGTTGATGTTGAACTGGTGACCTACGCAACTGTAGATCTCCTTCTCCAGCCTCAGCAATTCCTGCCCCAATTCGAGAGACATCTGTCTGAGGAGGTCGGTATCCAGAAGGATGCCGTGTCTCTCCATGGCCACCAGAACGGGAATCAAAGCCATCTCCACGTCGACGAAGAGCTGCCAGAGACCGTGCTCATGTAACTCGTCTTCCAGCCTTTGCTTCAGGTCCCAGACGATGTCCACGTTAGCACAGGCGTACTCGACCATCTTGTCTACCTCAAGTTGTGATGGCGCTACTGACTTCTTCCCGGCGGCAGTCAACTGAGGAAGGGTGGACATCTCCATGCCCAGTTTGCTGAAGGCCAGCGCCTTCAGCCCGAGGCTCTTTTCGCCGAGAAGATAGGCGGCGACCATACAGTCGAAATGCAGGTTCTGAAGCCCGGCTTCGCAGCCCGTCAGCACGGCCATCACACGTTTGCCGTCATACGCGATCTTACCAGGGCTGGCATCTTCCAGCACGGGCCTGAGACGGCCGATAGTCACCGTCAGCGGCAACTGATCCGGCTGGTTCAGGCCGGTGTGTCCTACGGGTATATAGAATGCCCTTCCCCGGGCGGGCGATACGGCTATTCCTATTACATCGGCCATAATGGCCTTCTCGCTCGTCGTCTCGGTGTGTATGGCGAAGTCCGGTGCCTTCTGCAGTTCATCTGCGAGTTGCTCCAGGTCTTCCTCCGTGTTCACTACGTGACAGCTGCCCCCTGAGGGCCGATCATCGCCGGCAGGGGTCTGCGGTAGCCTGGAAAGCAGGTGGTAGAACTCGAGCTCACGGAAGAGTTCCGTTACCCGGTTCCTGTCATAGTGGCTTACCCGGCATGTCTCCAGGTCCAGCGTGACGGGAACGTCCTTGACTATGGTGGATAGCTCTTTGCCCTGGAAGGCCTGGGCGCGGTGCTCCTGGAGTGTTGTCTGAAGCCTGAGTGAGGTTATGTCCTGAATGTGATCGTAAAGCCCTTCGAGGCTGCCGTATTGCTGGAGCAACCTGGCGGCCGTCTTCTGCCCGATGCCGGGCAGACCCGGTATGTTGTCGGAGACGTCGCCAACCAGCGCCTTAAGATCGGGAAGCTGCTCCGGTCTGATGCCGTACTTCTGCTCCACCGCTTGCTCGTCGTAGAGGACCGTATCGGTGAAGCTCCGCCTGGGGGTGAGGGCCTTGACCCGCGGCAAAACGGCCTGCAGCATGTCGTTATCGCCGGTGACAATGACCGTGTGAATGCCCTGTTCGTCAGCGTGTCGACTGAGCGTGCCCAGGACGTCGTCGGCCTCGTAGCCGTCGACTTCGAACACGGGAATATGGAAAGCTTCCACCAGCTGGTGCACCCTCTGTATCTGGCTCTTGAGGTCCTCGGGCGTGGCCGGACGCTGTGCCTTGTATTCCTCAAACATCTCATGTCTGAATGTCGGGGTGGGGCGATCGAAGGCGACGGCCCAATGGGTGGGTCTGAACTCGGAGAGCACCTTGATTAGGGTGCTGGCAAAACCATAGACTGCGTTAACGAGTTCGCCGGTCTTGGGTTGTGTGAGTGGAGGGATGGCGTGAAAGGCGCGGTGCACAAGAGCGTTGCCATCAAGAAGCAGCAGAAGCGGTGTTTCTTCCTTTGCCACGGCGCCATTATACTACGGCGGCACCCTGAATTGCTGGCGGGCGCGAGCGCTACGTCCCTCCGGAGGAGAGTCTGTCGGTGCCGACGAATCTATAGAGGTTAATCGGATGGCTGGAAGAGGTCCGCGGGGACGCTATGCGGCACGATCAACTGCAGGGATGAAGGCACGGTGCGGACGGTGACCGGCGTTTGGGCGAATGGTTCGCCGTCAACATGCACCGGAAGGGGACGCAATGCCTCGACGACTGCTTCTCGGCACTGGTAGTATTCGGCTTTGGGATTGTGCAGATGCCTGCGCGCCAGTATCTTCACGCCATGTTGCAGGAAGGTGAGGACGCCACCCCCCTTGAGAATAGTCACATCGAGCTTTCCGTCGTTCACACGGGCCCTGGTGTTGATCGCCATCATACCCCCGTAAAGCTGGATGTTGCTTATGACTATGAGCGGTGTGTTGACATGCAGTAGCTCTCCATCGAGCGTCAGCTGCACTTCGGTGCTGGCATAGCGATAGGCAGACTCGATCGCCGTGAGCAGGTATGACCAGGAGCCCAATGCCTTCTTGTCCTTTTGCGACAGGCGTTCAACGATCGCGGCCTCCAGGCCGATGCCTGCCGAGATGAGGAAATGGCGACCGCGAACCTCCCCCACGTCTATGATAACGGTTTGCCCCTCCGTCAGCACCCGGGCGGCATCCAGTAGTACCTTTCGGTGATAGCTGAGAGGCAAGGGGCGCGCGATCCGTTCTTCCAGGCCGGCAAGCCGCCGGGCTGTTTGTGTGCCCGGGAGCACAGGCTTCAGGGCCGGAATACCCATCTGCAGCGCAAACGAATTCGTCGTCCCCACGGGCAGTATTCCCAGTGCTGTCTCGGTGTGAACGAGCCCGTTTGCCACCTCATTGACAGTGCCGTCGCCGCCGGCTGCGATAACCACACCGGCACCCCTCTCGACGGCGCGACGCGCCAACTCCCTCGCCTCGAGCGGACCGGCTGTCTCCCTCTTGGTGATGGACCATCCCCGGCTCTCAAGGAAAGCAACCGCGGCATCCAGTTCGCGCCGGATGACCGCCGTACCGCACGAAGGGTTGTATATCAACTCGGCCTGCATCGCACCCTGACCCTAATCGGAGCTCCTCTCGTCCCAACTGAATCCTATCGTCCCAAACATGCCCTGTCAATTCGCGGGCGC
>PWRA01000055.1 GCA_003556385.1 Dehalococcoidia bacterium
CAATTTTCATAATGCGGTCAAAGGCTCCCGTCACCTACGTCGTGGCCAAAGACACAGTTACGGCCAACAATCCGGGCGCCGTCCTCATGTCTCCGTTCCATCGGATGAAGCTTGCCGAAGCCTATGGGAGGGGTGGGGGCTCTGAAAAAGGATAGGGGCATGGAACCCGCAGCGTCTTGGCGGCCTGAACTATTCAGCCCTCTTGTGCCCGGCCGCCGTATTCAGGGCTGATGTTCGGCTTCTTAGTTCTTCCCGGCAGTTTCCTGCCTCAGGTCTCTGATATGACCCGACCCAGCCCGGCGGCAGGCTTCCATTCGAGGCGCTTCATGGTCTCGCCGTGTCTGACACGGCTGTGTTCAATGTGAGGTCTTGCCCCGATGATTGGCAGAGCCCGGTTTGCTGCTTTCCGGGGCAGGGGTAGTGCGGCCTTGTGCGGCTATTCCTCGTCTATGGTCACCCGTATCATGACGTCCCCGACCTCAATCGTCTCGAGGACGTCCATTCCCTCTATCAGCCGGCCGAATACCGAGTAATCACCATCGAGGTGGGGTTGAGGGGTATAGGTGATGAAGAACTGGGAGCCGTTGGTATTGGGGCCGGAGTTGGCCATTGATAGCGCACCGGCAACGTGGGTATGCTCGGTGATTTCATCGTCGAACCGGTAACCGGGGCCACCTCTCCCGTCCCCATCAGGGCACCCTCCCTGGACAACGAAACCGGGGTCAACCCGGTGAAAGGTGAGGCCGTCATAGAACCCCTCGCGGGCGAGGAATACAAAGTTGTTGACCGTTATAGGCACATCATCGGCAAACAGGTCCAGCACCAGATTTCCCTTTTCCGTTTCAATGGTGGCCGTGTATTGCTTGCTCGTGTCGATCGTCACCGGCGGCGGTGCCGAGTAGGTTTGGGTGGTTGCTGGGAGTCTGGTGATCACTACTACGAGGACGATGACGATCGCTGCACCCAGCCCGACCAGGACCCTCCTGTTCTTAGACCACCAACTCGTTGGTCTTGACTTCGATCTGCTGCGACGAACCTGCTGTTTGCGCTTATCTTTTCGTGACATCCCGCTCTACCTCCGGGACGGTATGTGTTCTTCCTTTCAATATAGCATAATCCCGGCAGCGCGCGCAGCCGATTCCGCCCGCCGGATAGCCCACAGCCGGTATCTCTGACGATCAGGTTTCGACCCCGGATATCTGCAGTGCTATAATCTTTGGCGTGCTAGTATTGAGGACCGGGCTGCCGACAATGAAGGGACGCAGGTGTCATCATGATTGAACTACCCGAGGCTGTAAGCATGGCGGGACAGCTCAACGATGCGGTTTGCGGGAAGCGTATTGCCGGTGTGATTGCAGTCCATACTCCTCACAGGCTGGCGTGGTACTACGGGGAACCGGCGGCATATGCGGACCTGCTCGACGGCAGGACCGTGGGGAAGGCCAATGCATTCGGGAGCATGGTGGAGATAAAGGCCGGAAACGCCGATATCCTCCTCGGTGAGGGTGTAGGAATCAGGTTTCATGAGCAGAACAAACCGCGTCCTGCAAGGCACCAGCTGCTGCTCGAGTTCGACGACGGGTCTGCTTTGAGCGGCACAGTCCAGATGTACGGGGGGCTCGGGGCATTCGTTGACGGTGAGCTGGATAACTACTACTACAGGGTCGCCAGAGAAAAGCCGTCGCCGCTCTCCTCAGCTTTCGACGAAGCCTATTTCGACAGCATTTTCTCCGACGACAGAGTCAAGAAACTGAGCTTAAAGGCGTTGCTGGCCACGGAGCAGAGAGTACCCGGGCTCGGCAACGGCGTCTTGCAGGATATCCTGTTCAACGCGAAGATGCATCCGAAGAAAAAGGTCGATACGCTCTCCGATGAAGAGGGAGGGGTCCTGTTCCAGGCTGTACGGGACACTATTGCCGCCATGGCTGCCCGGGGAGGCAGGGACACCGAACTCGATCTGTTTGGCGTGCCGGGGGGCTATGCCACCATACTCTCGAGGAAGACCACGGGCAAACCCTGTCCGCTCTGCGGTACCACGATCAAGAAGGAAGCCTACATGGGCGGCAGCATCTACTACTGCCGCGAATGTCAGAGCCCGTGACCGGGATAGCCTACCCGGTCCGCCTCCCCCCGAACACGCTATCGGTCACAATAGCCGCTTCAGACATCTCGGCAATCCTTTCACGGATAGTAGCATAGATTACCAGCCGCCTACGGCGCAACCGTCCTTGCGGGGATCGGAACCGGCTATAAGCGCCCTTGTCTCCGGGTGCACCATAATGGCCTGTCCGCCGCCGAATTGCTGGCAGTATGGATCATCCAGTTCCATGATCCTGTGCCCTTTGCCGGCCAGCTCTTGAACAACATGAGAAGCGATGCCGGGCTCAAACGCGCACTCAGTGTCCTGCATGTATCTGAACCGGGGGGCATCGAGGGCCGTCTGAACGTCCATGCCGAAATGGACCATGTTCAAGAGTACCTGGACATGCCCCTGCGGCTGCATGAAACCGCCCATCACGCCGAATGTGAGGAACAGCTCTCCGCTTCGGAAGACCATGGCCGGAATAATGGTGTGGTACGGTCTCTTATGGGGCGCAATGCAGTTGGGGTGGCCGGACTCAAGAGAGAAAAGGCTGCCGCGGTTTTGCAGGCAGATGCCCGTGCCGGGCACGACGATGCCCGAACCGAAGCCCTGGTAGAGGCTGTTGATGAAGGAGACGCTGTTGCCCTCCTTGTCCGTCACCGCCAGGTAGACCGTGTCGTCCCCGGGATTCGGAACGACCCTCTCGCCTGGCCGTCCTGCCGTATCGCCGTCTATCAACCCCCTCAGTTGCTCTGCATAGGACCGGGAGAGCAACCGTTGCAGGGGAAGATCGACGAAGTCGGGGTCGGCCACGTAACGGCTCGCACCGGCAAAGGCCAGCTTAATGGCTTCTATCAGGAGGTGCACGTATTCCGACGAGTTATGCTCCAGGCGGTGCAGGTCGTAGCCTTCCAGTATGTTCAGGGCCAGCAGCGCGAGCAGCCCCTGGCCGTTGGGCGGACACTCATAGACGTCATGTCCGTGATAGCGTGTGCCGATCGGAGTCGTCCAGCTGGACGTGTGGTCGCGCAGGTCCCGTATTGTTATCAGCCCGCCGTTCGCTTCGGAACACGCCACAATCGCCTCCGCGATCTCGCCGCCGTAGAACACCTCCCGGCCACCCTCGGCCAGCTTACGGAAGGTGCGCGCCAGGTCCGGTTGCGTGACCACTTCGCCCGGCCCCGGCGCTTTCCCGTCCCGCAGATAGGTGCGGGCGGCGCCGACATCGAGCCGTAGTTTGTCGCTATTGCGCTGCCAGTTGTGTGCGATGATCTCCGTGACCGGAAACCCGCGCCCGGCGAGCGCTATGGCCGGGGCCAGCACCTCGCCCAGGGGCATCGTGCCGTGCTCTTCGAGCATGACGCACCAGCCGTCCAGCGTGCCCGGGATCGTGACCGAATGAATGCCGGTGGCCGGCATCTCTTCATAACCGAGGCTGTGGAGTGCTTCCAGACTGGCCGCGTAGGGGGCGCGGCCGCTCGCATTGAGCGCCCTCGGTCGATCGCTCCCTGCCGGGTATATCAGAGCGAACGCGTCGCCGCCCAGCCCCGTCGACATGGGCTCCACGACGTTCAGTGCGGCGGCGGTGGCGACGGTGGCATCGACGGCATTGCCGCCCTGCTGCAGCATGGTCATGCCGGCCTGGGCCGCCAGGGGTTGGCTGGTAGCCACCATCGCTCGAGTGCTCATGACCGCCGAGCGACGCGACCGAAAGGAATATTTCATGTCAACACCTCCTCGATTCCGGGACGGGAAGCCGGCGCCGGTAGTGTTGCCGGCAGACCCGAGAGGCCCGGGCAGGCTCTTCACCGATCACGGCAGGCCGCCTTCCTGATCGTGTACCTTCTGATTGTACTTGCTGGCGCGGCGCTTCGCAATTCGGGATCTATACCTGGCCTACCCGTCCATGGTATACTGCTTCGTATAAGCACTTATGTAAGGAGGGATTGTGACCATGGAAGAAGCCACCATCAACAAAATGCCCTTGATTGGAGAGCAGGCGCCATCCTTCAAGGCAGTCACCACACAGGGAGAGATCAACTTCCCGGACGATTTCAAAGGTAAGTGGGTGATTCTCTTTTCTCACCCTGCGGACTTCACCCCCGTCTGCACCACCGAGTTCATGACTTTTGCTTCGATGGCAGAGGAGTTCAGGGCGCTCAATACCGAGCTTGTCGGCCTCTCGGTGGACTCGCTCTATGCCCACATCGCCTGGTTGAGGAAGATACAGGAACTGGAATACAAGGGCATGAAGAACGTCGAGGTGAAGTTCCCCTTGATCGAAGACATCCGCATGGAGGTTGCCCGCAAGTATGGCATGATACAACCGGGCCAATCCAACACACAGGCGGTGAGGGCTGTTTTCGTGATCGACCCTAAAGGAGCGATCCGTACCATCCTCTATTATCCTCTTTCGATGGGCAGGAATTTCGACGAGATTAAGCGGATTATCCTCGCCCTGCAGAAAGCCGATCGCGACAGTGTTGCCACGCCTGCCGACTGGAGGCCCGGCGATGACGTCATCGTACCCCCGGCCGGTTCCTGCGGCACGGCAAAAGAGCGCATGGAGAGCCCGGGCGAAGACGTATACTGCCTCGACTGGTTTATGTGCTTCAAGCGGGAGAAATAGTCCCTCCGGGAACAAGGAAGAGGGTGGCCCGGGGTGGTTCACCCTCTTCTCATACCGGCCTTCACTCGTCGCGGTGACTGCCGGGCTTTCCTGTGGCGATCCGTGTGGCAGGAGCTTCGCGCTCGGATCGACCGGGCAGATCGCTCAGGCCGACAGACCGACACATCATCTCGTCAGTATTTCTGCCAGCCCTTCCCGTGGCGCAGGCCTCGAATGTAAGCCGCCTGGCCTGCATGCAGCATGCTGTCTTCCATGATGCTCACAATACGCACGCCAAGCGTGGGCGGTGGCTGGAAGTGCGGTTCGTTGAGTTCTTTGTCCAGGTAGGTCTCCGACAGGGTCGAGAAGTAACGTACCGAACGTTCTGATACGGCGCGCTGGTATTCCAGTAGCGTGTCGACATCCGGCGCCCGAAATGCCGCCACCTGCTCTGGAGTATTGCCGAATCCGCTGTCTTCGGGGTCGGGTGGCCGGTCGAACCTCGCGTGCCAGCCGTCCGCGGTCCACAGCTGCTCCGCGCCCATCAGGGACGCGATCTGGGCATCCTGCTGACGGGTCAGGTGCCAGGCCAACCAGCCTATGCTGTTAGAGTCCGGCCTGGGCTGCCAGTGCAGGTCCTCCGGCGTCAGCCCTTGGAGCACGCTCTCCAGGAACTCCGGTACGCGTCCGTATCCATCTGCAAGCAAGTCATGCCACTTCATACTCTCCTCCTCACTATCAGTGGCGGTCAACCACCCGGATTGTATCATCTGTCCGATCGTGTGGTGAAGCGGGTGCATACTCCCATAGTACAGCCATTGTGGCGCCCCTTCATGACTTGTGTGTCACTAACGTATCTGAA
>PWRA01000039.1 GCA_003556385.1 Dehalococcoidia bacterium
CGGGCAGCGAACGCCGACCGGTCCCCGCTCAGAACGGCAGGGAGGGGATGAGGCGGTCCGGGTACATGATGAACAGAGTGACCAGGATCACCGGCCACTGGGCGACGTATAGCTCCAGTGGATGCTTTCCCGGCAGAGTCAGCAGCCTGGTAACCGGGCCATCGAATTCACGGATGCCGAATACCCTCGTTCCCTCCGGGTACAGCATCTTGCCGCAGAAGATCCCCACGAGCAGAAAGCCGAACCACGGCACCATCGGGACGTAGTCCATCATTGAAACACCCTGCGGTCTCAGCCCCAGCCACAGCAGCCAGGGGAAATCGAAAGAAGTGCCTCGCAGGTAGACGAAGCCTATCGCCAGCAAGGCCAGCCCCAGCGCCAGGTTCAGGAACCGGAACCGGACGAAGAAATGCCCGATCATGAACGCGAGTCCGAAGAAGTGGAGTATGCCGAACCGCACGTATCCGTCCGGAGAAACCAGCCAGGTGAGAAAGGTGATCGCCATACCCAGTCCCAGTATCTTCAGGCCCCTGCGCACGAAGCTGGACACGGTCTTTGCCCTGGTCTGGCTGATGGGAAGCGAAAGCCCCGCCAGGAAGATGAAGAGGGCGGGCGTCACCATGGATATCCACCACCAGAACGCACCGCGCGAGAAATCGCCTGTGCCTGCGATTCCCAGGTAGTAGGGCACGTAGACCGCATGGAAGCTCACCATCATCACGATGGCGACCGTACGCAGGATGTCTATCTCCCAGAAACGGCTCCCCATGACGATGCTAACTATAACGGGCGGACACGATTTGTCAAGTTCCCCGGTCGGGGACAAGCCCCGCCTCAGCCGGGCCCGATAAATCGGGCAACCACACTACAACCAGACACGCCCCGCGGGCCTAGTAGATCAGGCAACTGCGTTTTTTCATCTGGGTTTTGAGCTTTGTTTGTCATTGGGGCTTTGTCATTTGACATTCAGATACAAAGGCGGAGGATTACTGTCCAGTGCCGGAGCGCTATCAGATGCTGCCGACGGGAGCGGTAGCCGCGTACGCATCGCGTCTACCTTAGGGGAGCTTCTCCGGGAACTCTTGTATTTCGGCGTTTTCCCTGAGTTCCTCGATGTGCTCAGAGAGGGCTTGCTGCCGCAATCGTATGACCGCCCATTGGACGTCCGGAAGCCCCGCCTGCGGGTTCCGTTCTATAAAATCCCTGTAGTACTCCTCGATTTCCTCCGGTGTTGGCTCGGGCACGGGAACTACATCGTCGATGTATCTGTCGATGGCCAGACTCTTCTGAAGCTCCTGCAGGTGCTCCTCGTAACAAAGGCTCCTATGCTCCAGTTCAGCCTGAAGATCCTCTATGGTATGACCCCGTGACGCCAGCTCTGCTGCCAATTCCTGCTCTACTTCCGCTTCGTCCGGTATATACCCTCTCGCTACTGCGTCCTGGTACAGCAGCTTCTCCATTATAAGCACGTCCAACAGCTGTAGCTTCTGGTCTTCCGTTAGTGGCCTACCATGCCCGAAATGTACCGTCCGCTGTTCCTCGAATTCTTCCAGCGTTATCGCTTCACCATTTACCCTCGCCAAAACAGCCGAGCCGGGCACCCCAACGGTGGCAAGAACGAGTGCCACAACCAAACCGGCCACGGCCACCATTCCCGCTACTCCTGCTATAATCTTACGTCGACGGTTCCATGTCATGCTGTCCGGCCTCCCTGACGAGCTCGAGAAGAGAGCTCATCGAAATGCTCAATCTTCATGTGTAGTATAGCACCCGAAAAACATCAAGGCTAACACAAAAATGTTAAAATCCTGTTAATCCCCGCCTGCAGAACAAAAATCCTCACATGCCGCCTCTTCCACCTCTGGCAGCAGAGGGCTTATCCCGGCCTGCCTGATAAATCAGGCAACTACACTATTATATGGTATAGGGTTGCCATAGCTCGCTTGCCGCCCGTATGTGGGACGTTCATTCTTGAAGGGCGCATTTCTCTCTGTCCTTCGGATTTCGGGCCTTGCTTGCGTCTGCGTCCTATCATCTGGCACTGCCTCGAACAAAGCGACACATGTAGTGCGACCCTTCAGGGTCGCGCCGTCCTGTCGTGCGGCATTCCTATAGTCCCCCTTGAGATAAGGGGGGCCACAGGGGGTTATGCGTGCCGGATCATCCCTCGCGGAGCAGGCAGCCTTGCCTTTATAACTCCCCTAACCCCTCTTATCTTAAGAGGGGCACTCACCACTCCTTCGACCCCTCCCTATCTTAAGCGGGGGCTGGGGGTTGCTCTCCTTACCCATTCTATCCTAAAGGGGCTTTGGGGGGTTGCTCTCTCAGTTCCTCTTATTCTTATGACGGGGATTCAGGACAGCTTTCCCGCTCACATCTTTGTCCTTTGGATTTTGGGCTTTGTTTGACATTTGAGCTTTGTCATCTGGCATTCTAGTCTCGGGCTATGCAATCTACGCACCCCGCGGCCTCGCTTTTGGCCGGTTGCGCATGTGATGCTATAATTCTCTGTCGTATGCCTACGGACAAGACAATAGTGCCACAGGGTGGCGTGGTGCGCGGGTGAAAACACCATTCTCTCTACCACGGTCGAAGATGGGCCGGAGACTTGCCATCTCGGTGCTGGTCGTCCTGGCAATAGCCATCGGGCTGCTGATTGCCCGGCCCTGGCACACCCCCATGCCCGAATGTGATGTGGTCCTCCGGCCGGGCCACTCGATCCAGGCGGCGATCGACGCGGCTGAGGAGGGAGACGTCATCTGCCTTGCCCAGGGCCAATGGACGGAGACCATCCTGATAGACAGGCCGCTCACTCTCATGGGAAGGGGTGTGGAGAGGACGATCATTGACGTAGGAATGGCGTTTCGGCCTGCCGTGGAAGTTTCCAGTCGGGGCACGGACCCGATTGCCGTTCGGCTGGAGGGACTCACCATCTCGGGGGCCGGCGGTGGCAGCGCGGTGGAGGTCTCCGGGGACGCCGTGGTTCAGATGAGCGATTGTCTCATCTCCGGCAGATGGTACGGCCTGCGGGCCGCCGGTTCGGCCACCGTCACCCTCAGCGACTGCACGATCACCGGAAGCACGCTGCGCGCCGTCGTCTTGAGAGACGCAGCCCGGGCGAGCATCAGCATGTCTGCGATCTCAGGGAACACAGGGTTGGGCGTCTGGGTCTCCGACTCCGCCGAGGGGACATTCGTCGACTGCCAGATTTCAGAGAATGGCGAACATGGTTTCTGGCTGCTGGATGACGCCCGCGTCGAACTCAGCGACTGTATCGTCGAGAAGAACCGTGGGCATGGTCTGTGGCTGACGGCAGGTAGCACAGCGCAGCTGGATTCGACCGACATCTCCGACAACTGGGACCAGGGTATATGGGCCGGGGACTCCGTTACTGTGGAGTTGACCGACAGTAAGGTGCTGTCAAACTGGCATGGCATCCAGCTTGCCGATGGGTCCGGGGCGACGATTAAGGGGTCGACTATTGCACAGAACAGGTTCGACGGTCTCAGGATCGAGCACTCCGCCCATGCGGCCGTCTCGGGCTCGGCCATCTCCCGCAATGGACGGGGTGTGGGGATCACCGGCGAGGCGCAGGCGACGATCAGGGACTGCCTGGTCGAGAAGAACTCGGGGTACGGCGTCTACTCGTGGTCCAGGGGTGAGGTAACCGGTGAAGGCAACGAGTTCCGTGACAACAAGATGGACCTCGGGGGGAATCTGCCGGGGGTGCTGCGGGCGCCTTTGAAGGAGCCGCAGCAATCGGTGGTCACGTGGCCCCACGAACGCTACGCTTCCCTGCAGGAGGCGGTCGATGCCCTGCTTCCCGGCGGAAGGCTCCTTCTGGAGCCGGGGAGCTACACCATCGCACTGACCATCGGCAACGACCTGTCTATCGAGGCCGGTGATGGAGAGGTGCTGCTGGAAGCGAAGAACGCGGATTTCCCTGCCTTCTCGCTGGTGGATGGCGCCGATCTGCACCTTGAGGGGGTTACCATCAGTGGCGGCTCCACAGGATTATGCCTATCTGCAGGCGCGAGGGCAGTAGTGGCCGGGTGCACTATCTCCGGAAATACGGAGGGTGTCAATCTTTCGTATTCTTCTGCGGCGGAGATAGTTGAATCTTGCATCAAGGACAACGAGCGCTGCGGGGTGTTCGTTGGTGGCTCTGCTCAGGCTACGATTACGGGGTGCTCTATCTTTGATGGCGAACGTTACGCGGTTCTGGTGTCGGAATCTGCCCGGGTCGCTATTATCGATAGCACCGTGACCACGAGTGGATGGGAGGCAGGAATCATAGCTCGAGGCTCGTGTCAGGTTGTCCTGGAAGATAATACGATCGTTGATAACAGGGGCTTCGGTGTGGCCCTGTTCGAGCGACCCTGTTTCCCGGGGACCTGGTGGGTCTTCCGGGGCCACATATCCGGCAGCGGCAACACCTTTGAGAGCAACCAGCGGGGCGACGTATGCCCGCCGGAGCTCCAGTTCCTCGCCACCACGGAAGGCGGCGAACTGGACAGGCGTCCCTAGTCCTGCGGTCGGGTGCATTGACCCCGGCCGCCGCGCGGTACTTGACAGGATCTGGACGGGTGGTGCACAATCCCTCACCCGATGGCGGGTGTCGTTTTGGGAGAGAGTATCCGGCCGGGAAAGGTGTAGGGGACCGATTGAGTGGGCTTTTGAACAATGACAAGACCTCGGTAATTTTTGTCACTACCCCCGGGAAGTTAACAGGATTTTAACAATTGTGTGTTACCCTAATGAGCAGGTCGAGGTTTTCCGGCAGCTTTTGCCGGAGCTTTGCGGGTCGGTGACGTCTTCTCCGTCCGGCAAGGGGAGTGCGACAGTGTGCCCTTGCGGAGTACGAAGGGCTCCGGACCCGTGGAGCGGGGGGATGCGAAACCCGCCCGCGGAGGCTCAAGGGCTTCCGGTCCGTGCAAGAGTGAGAGGAAGACTAAGGGTGCAGTTGCCCGGTAAATCAGGCAACTGCCGGAATCTGTGAGGAAAGGGGGTGGTAGTATTCGATAGATCACAGGTGCAATGACGTATAAAAGCTAGGAAGAATCTACAAAGGAGGAAGAAAGGAAAGATGGCAAGAAAATACTTACTGCCGATAGTGGCAGCGATAGCCATCATGGCGCTGGTGATCACAGGCTGTCCCCCGCCGGACGACAACGACATCCCGGACCCGCCGGTGCGCGAGGAGGGCGCCTGGGTTGATGAGATCGTCATCTCGCAGGAGAAGAGCGAGGCGGCGGCCGTCACCAAGCTGCGGGATGGCGACACCCAGATCTATGGATTTGGAATCTCCGACCCGGATCTGTTCGAAACGATCGACGCCGACCCGAACCTGGACTATATGCTCACCCTGGGCGGATCCAGTGACTTCATGTTCAACATCATGGGTCCGACCTTCGCCGATGGCTCGCTGAACCCGTTCCACGTGGCCAAGATCCGCGAGGCCACCCAATGGATAATCGACCGTGACTACATCGTCGAGGAGATCATGGGCGGCCTGGCAGTGCCGAAGTACACCCAGTTTGCTACCA
>PWRA01000098.1 GCA_003556385.1 Dehalococcoidia bacterium
ATGATTATAGAGGTCGCCGGACTCACCAAGCGCTACGGTGAAGTCCTCGCCGTGGATGACATCAGTTTCGATGTCGGTGAAGGCGAGTTGTTCGGCTTTCTTGGCCCCAACGGCGCCGGCAAGACCACCACAATAAATGTGCTGACAGGGCTGGGCCGCTCCGATGCGGGAACGATCCGCATCGGCGGTATCGAATGCACACATAACCCGAAGGCGGCCCAGCATCTGGTCGGTATAGTGCCGGATGAAAGCAACCTCTACCCTGAGTTGACGGGCTTCCAGAACCTGTCTTTCTGCGCCGCGCTGTACGGGATGCCGAAAGGCGAGCGTGAAAAACGTGCTCGGGAGCTGCTCGGTACCTTCGGCCTGACCGATGCCGCCGACCGCAGGTTCGAGGTCTATTCCAAGGGCATGAAGCGCAAGCTCACGTTTGCCGCCGGCATCATACACAGGCCGCCTGTCCTCTTTCTCGACGAGCCGACCACGGGCATCGACGTCGCCAGCGCCCGTCAGATGCGACAGATAATCTCCGGACTCCACCGTGAAGGGATAACCATCTTCCTCACCACCCACTATATCGAAGAGGCCGAGAGGCTTTGCGAACGTATTGCGTTCATAGTCAACGGGCGCATCGTGAGGACCGACCGCACGGCGGACCTCTTGCAGCCTGTCCAGAGCAAGAATGTGCTGTCCCTCTCGGTATCCGACTCGGTGGCCGTCCTGCCGGCAGAGATGGGGGCGATCTTCCCCGATTACGGGTTTGAATCTCCTGCGCCGGGCCAGCTACGGGTGGTGTCGGCGCAGCCGATCAGCATCGCGCCGCTCACGCGGTTTCTGGAGGAACGGGGCGTCCAGGTGACCGAGGCCCGCCGGCACCGGCCTTCACTGGAGGATATATTCGTGGAGGTCACCGGCATCGAAGCGGACCTTATGAAGAAAGAGAAGGAAAGAGCGGGAGGTGGAGGTGGAGGTGGAGGAGGACAATGAGAAGCTGGATTGCCTTCTCGAGTATTCTGCTCAAGGACGCGCGGACATACTACTTGAAACCGCCCAACATCAGCTGGGGCATCATATTCCCGCTGGCCTGGACCGGCATGTTCTTCATCAGGGCCGGTCATGGGCTGGATAGTATTCCCGATCTGCTGCCGGGCGTTATTACCATCTCCATTCTATTCGGTACAACGTCGATGCTGGCGGTGACTGTTACCTTCGAAAAGAGGCAGCGCTCTTTCGACAGGCTGCTGCTGGCTCCGATCCCTCTGGAACTGCTCATGCTGGCCAAGACCTCGGGGGCTATCCTCTTCGGGATCGTCAACTCCCTGGTGCCGATCGTGATAGCATCGTTCCTGGCCGACCTCTCGGGAGTTGCCTGGGGGCTGGTCGTACCGGCCATCATCCTGATCGGTGTCGTGTCGACCTTTCTGGGGCTGTTCATCGCCGTGTCGGTCAGCCAGGTCTTCGAAGCGCAGACGTTTTCCAACTTCTTCCGTTTCCCGATGATATTCTTGTGCGGGTTGTTCATCCCGATCACGGCCCTTCCGGTATTCCTCCGCCCGCTTTCATACGCGCTGCCTGTGACGTACGGAGTGGATATACTCCATGGGGCCGTACACGGCGGCAACATTATGTCGTTAGGCATGGATTTTCTAATCCTGGGAGCGTTTTGTGCCGGCCTGTTCCTGTTGAGCCTGTACAATATCAAGCGCAAGTGGATCGTCTGACAGCCACGGGCTGGCGTTGCCGACTGCATTGCGGGAGAGTCTAGCGGTCTAGGTGACGAAGGTGACGCCCGGGCTAAGTCGGCCGCGATCAAAGGTCTGGACGCAGGAGAACCTTGGCCTGATCGTTGCGTGGATGCAACAGCGTCTCAAAGCTCTCTTTCACCCGCTCAAAGGGTATTTCTGAGGTTATCAGCGGCTTTGCCCGCAGGCGTCCCTCCGCCAGGAAGTGCAATGTCCTGGCAAAGGCGCCGGCCGTGCTGTAATACGTCGTCTGGATATTGATCTCACTGGTTATAGCGCTCAAGAAGTCCATCTCGACAGCCTGGTCACATATACCACAGACCACCACCTGTCCTCCCCGGCGCACCAGGCCGAGGGCCTGGTTGATCGTCTCCGGCAAGCCCGCGCACTCGAAGGCGATGTCGGCCATGGCGCTGTTGGTCAGGTCCGAGAGTACGCCAAAGGGACTGGCCTTGCGGGGATCCAGGACAAGGTCTGCACCCAGATACCTGGCCAGTTCGGCCCGCGCAGGGTTGATCTCCGTCATCCAGGTAGCTCCTGCGCCGGCCATTCTCAGGACCTGGAGGAGACAGACGCCGAGGGGCCCTGCACCGACGACTATCACCCGGTCGCCGGGCCTGAACCGTGACTGGTCCAGGCCGTGCCATGCGACACTGAACGGCTCGGCGAGACAGGCCTCCTGCAAGGGTAAACCGTCGGCAATCCGGTATACGCCTGCCCGGGGCACCTTGACCATCTCGGCCATTGCTCCGTCGTCGGTAACTCCCAGCCTGAAGCATTGCTCGCACAGGTTCTCCCTGCCGGAAAGGCAAAGAAAGCACCTGCCGCAGCCGATGCCGGAGTTGGCGGTCACGCGGTCGCCCGGCCTGAACTCCGTGACACCCGGACCGACCGCTTCGACGCGACCGGCGAACTCGTGTCCCAGGATAAGCCCCGGCGGATACATACCTGTTTTATACGCATGTAGATCGGTGCTACAGATCCCGCAGGCATCCACCCTTATCAGGACCTCGTCTTCCTCCGGGATCGGGTCCGGGCGCTCCTGTACTTCGATGTCTTCCTGGCCGAGAAAAACAACTGCTCGCATGTCCGGTCCTCTTAGCTCGCGGGGTGACCCGGGACGCGGCCCCTCGGATCAAGGACGCCGCTATGTACGATCTCCTCTCTTACCCAAAGCTACGCTCGGCGAAATCGCCTTCGAACTCGGTGGGAATGGTCCTTAAGGTGTCTATCCACAGGTTCGTACCTTTGACATATCGGAGTATCTTGGGCATCGGCCCCTTGAGCTTCAGCGAACCCTTGGTTATGGCCCTGACCGCGTCGAGCTTGCCCGTCATGATGTCGACGTACACCGAATACGGGGCGATGAAGGTGAAGGTGACCGGCCGATCATCCAACCAGTATTCGCTTGCCTGGGGCAAGACGGTGCCCACTGTTATGCGTTCGGTTACGCCCTTGTCCGGTTCGGGCTCGACGATAAAGGACAGCGTATCGTCAAAGCCTTCGCTGGCTTCCTGGTACTCTGGATTTGCTCTCGTCCTCTTCGTTGCCTCCTCCATATACAGGTCGCTCAAAAATTTCAAACGCGCCACGGAAAACCTCCTTAGTCTGTATCACTCAGTGTGCCGGTGGGTCATGTCTTTATAAGACCTGCGTGGTTTGCTCACCCTAGTTCACATCCCTGAAGCCAGAGGTCTACGATAGTGGCGAAGTCAGGTGGGTTGAGGGCTGCCTCTTTGTCGACGAGCACATCAAGCACCGCCGGGAGCCCCGAGTCGACAGCTCTCTGCAGTGCGGGGCGAATCTGCCCCGGCTTCTCTATCCGTTCACCATAGCAACCCATGGATTCCGCCATCTTGTCGCAGCGGGTATCGTAGAAATCGACGCCGATGACCCGCCCTCCACAGGCCGCAAGCTGTCCCTGCTTGATCATACCGTAGGCCTGGTCGTTGGCTATGATATCTATGACTTGAAGTCCGTGTCTCCGGGCGGTCTCCAGTTCCTGGTTCATGAACAGGAAAGAGCCATCGCCGTGAATTATGAAGACCTGCTTCTCGGGACAGGCCAGCCTGGCCGCCAGGGCGTACGGCAGTCCCGCTCCCAGGTGTCCCATATCGCCGGCCCAGAGGAAAGTGCGCGGTTCGTAGACGTCCATCAGGTATGTGGCCCATACCGCGATGTTCCCTCCGTCGACGCAGATCATAGAGTCCCTGGGGAAGAAATCTCGGGCCTCTTTGACCAGGCGCAGCGGGTGTATGGGCTCCGTGTCGGACCTGCCGAGGTCCTCGAATTCACTTCGCCAGGCCTGTTCGGTTGCCCGGCACTCGGTCGCCAGGCGCCCCGCCTTACGGGCGGGCGCGGTTTTCTTCACCAGGTCCATGATCTGGCGCAATACGGTGCGGGCATCGCCCGCAATCCCGATCTCCAGCGGCGCATTTACCCCTATCATCTCCGGTGCGCAGTCCACCTGGATAAACCTCTGGGTTCCCTTTTCGCCCCAGAAGGGCGGATTTCCCCAGCCATCTAGTTCGCCGAAGCGGGTGCCAATAGCCAGTACCACGTCGGCCTCACATTGCGCACCGATGGCTCCGTATCCTGACGGCTTGAACACCAGGGGATGGTCGTCGGGCAGCACGCCTCTGGCCCCCACGGTAGGAGTGACCGGCGTTCCCAGATGTTCAGCGAGGTCTCTAAGCTCGTTCCATGCGCCCGATCTCAGCACTCCGCCGCCCGCGTGGATGAGGGGGTCTCGAGCAGATAGCAGAAGCTCGACTGCCTTTTCCACCAGGGCGGGATTACCGGCCGGCCCCTCGATTGCGCGATACTGATATGGTTCTGGGAAGGCGTCTTCCTCCAATTCGCCGGTCTGAAAGAGTATGTCCGCCGGCAGGTCCAGGTGAACGGGGCCCGGTCTACCGCTCAGGGCCATGCGGAAGGCCTGGCGCACCAGCTCGCCGATGCGGTCCCAGCTGTTGACGGAGGCGTTCCATTTGGTGATGCCGGAGAAAAGGGCCAGCTGGTCACACTCCTGTGTGGAGCCGTGAGAAGGATAGGACCGCCATGACTGCGTCTGAGCGGTCAGAACGATCATGGGAACACTCTCAACGTAAGCGGCAGCTACGCCGGGCACAAGGTCGGTGGCGCCGGGGCCCACCGTGCCCGTACACACTCCCGGCTGTCCGGTGACCCTTGCCCAGGCGTCCGCCATGTGAGCCGATGCCTGCTCGTGCCGATTGTGAATGAAGTCGATGCCGCGGTCACGGTTCTTGCATATGGCATCTGTCAGTGGCAGCAACTGGGCGCCCGGTACACCGAATACGTACTTCACCCCTTCCTTCAGGAGACATCTGACGACAACCTCTCCACCGGTCATCCTGGCCATGGCAAACTCACCTCCGTGCTTCTTTCAGGCTGTCTGATTCTGTTTTTCCGTTCAGTCTTGGTGTTTCGGAAGCCCTTAACCTCTGCACTTTTGCAGTGCGACCCTGCAGGGTCGTGCCGCACGAGGCTAAAGCCTCGGACTACATTTTTGGACGGTCTTTCTTTGGCTGTCATTGGCGGGGTCTTTCGGGACCCTGCTTCCAGTATATCACCTGGACGTAATGTCAATCTATAGCCAGGCAGGCACGAAGGTATCGTAAGAAGCGGTCTATGCCGCGGGCTTGATGCCTAGGAAGACGCTACGGCCCGGCTCTGTGTCTGACACCGCTCTGGGCGAGAACCCGGCCTCGCCGATGATTCTCAGCCAGTCTTGATGGCCGAATAGCCCGCAGATTCCGCGGTCGTACTCGCAGCGCACGTACTCGCCTTCCCGGATAAGGAGGGCGAAGTCCGTGGTGTAGGTGGTGTCCTGCGGGTCGGGGTCGTGGACCCATTCCAGGTAGCGCAGGGCCCTTTCCTGGCCGTCATGCCCTCCGTGGCTTGTGACGGGGCGGAACGTCTCGCACGTATAGTCGGGGTCGAACAGGGCAACTCCGCCGTGCCGGCAGTGCACGAAAGCCGTCTCGATGGCCCGTCTCAGGTCGTCCTCACTGGTCATGTATACTATGGCATCGTGTATGAACACGGCATCGAACTGGCGACCGAGACGGATGCTGCGCATATCTCCCTGGATATGCTCGCACTCGGGGTTAAGACTGCGGCTCACCGCCAGCATCTGCGGTGATATGTCCGTCAGGGTCATCCTGAAGCTGGCCTTGAGATGGGATGCATTGTTGCCGCCCCCGCTGCCCAGTTCAAGCAGTGTCTCCGGGCGTATGGCCGAGGCGCCGACAATAACGCGGCGGTAGAACGCCGCCTCTTCGGCATAGTCATCAGGCGACGTCAACAGGTGAAACCATGAAGCCAGTTTGCCGTATATCCGCGGTAATCCTCTTGCCAAGACGCTGCCTCCTGGCCCGCAACCGGGTTGCCCCGCCCATGCGGAGCCGATGCCCGCGCCATTCTAAGCCACGGGATCCTTCCTGTCTACCATCCGACTTTGAGTGCGGCCTCCGGCGTCTATCACCTACAGGGTGTCGAGGCTTGCTCCATGTGACGCTATCACATCCCTGTACCAGTAGGCGGAATCCTTGAGTATCCTCTTCTGCGTGGGGTAATCCACATAGATGAGTCCGAAGCGCTGCTTATAGCCTTCGGTCCACTCGAAGTTGTCGAGGATCGACCACTGGAAATAGCCTCGAACGTCTACCCCTTCCCTGCATGCCTTGCGCAACTCCAGGAGGTACCGCCTGAGGAAGTCGATTCGTTGCGGGTCATGCACCTTGCCGTCCAGCGACACCCAGTCCACGTTGGCCATGCCGTTCTCCGTTATGATAATAGGGATTCTGTACCTCTCCCAGAAGAACCTGGTCCCCCAGTAGAGTGCTTCGGGCAGGACCGGGAAGTTGAACGCCGTCATGGCCTGGCCCATGGGGAGTGGCAGGACCCGGGGCCGGCCATCTTCGCCGGCGCGCGTCCGCTGGGCGAAGTAGATGTTCGTTCCGAAGAAATCCAGGGACTGGGAGATCGTCTCCATGTCCTTGTCGCCGATCGCCGGGACATCGCCGCCGAATAGCTCCAGGGCGTCCTCCGGGTACCGGCCGAAGAACACGGGGTCGGTCCACCACGTGTTGTTCCAGAGGCTCCTGTCGGTAATGGAGAACATCGCCTGCCGGGCGGCTTCGATATCTGCATCGCTCTCCGTCGAAGGCACGTTGACCAGTCCCACCGGCGCCAGGCCTATCCGGGGCTCTGTCCTGGAATAGGTGCGAATCGCCTGTACGGCCTTGCCGTGTGCCAGCAGTGTGTTGTGGGCAGCCGTCAGTACCCGGGGCAAATCCAGCGCGTCCCCGGGGGCGTGAAACCCGAACTGGTGTCCCAGCCCGATGAAACACTGCGGCTCATTGAGTGTTACCCAGTGTCGGACCCGGTCGGAAAGCCGATCGACTACCACCCTGGCGTATTCGGCGAACCAGTCGGAGCTGTCCCGGTCCAGCCAGCCGCCGCGCGGGTACAGCTCCCACGGATAGTCCCAGTGGAAAAGCGTGACGTAAGGAACGATCCCGGCGGCGACGAGTCTGTCAACCAGCCTGTCGTAGAACGCCAGTCCCTCCGGACTTACGGCCCCGGTTCCCCCGGGGATAATGCGCGGCCACGAGAGAGACAGCCTGTAGGCCTGGAGTCCCACCTCTTTCATCAAGCCGACGTCCTCTTGATACCTGTGGTAGTGGTCGCACGCAACGTCGCCGGACTGGTTGTTCCAGATCTTACCCGGTTGCCGGCAGAACTCATCCCATACGGAGGGCCCCTTGCCGTCTTCGTACGCGGCACCCTCTATTTGATACGAGCTTGCGGCTGCGCCCCACACAAAAGCTTCCGGGAAATCCATTGCTGCCTCCTTTCCGTCGACCGCCGGCCTCCGTCACGGGTGCGGGTCGTGTCCGGGGCGTCAGAAGCCGCTCTCGTTGCAGAGACCGGTGTCAATACACTGAGCATTATAGCACTCAGGATCGTGCTGCAACGCGCGGTTATACCTTGGCGGTTCAGGCAGTGGGGTCTGCTGAGGGCGAACTGATGATATAATTCGAGGAGTCGATGAACGAGTGGCGAACCCCGGACTAATGCAAGAAGAGCACAGTCTGAAGTTGAAACCGGTCGGGACGGTTCATTCTCCTTACAAGGACACAGACGAAGCGCCCTACCAGGGTCGCGATAGCGAAACCATTTCCGAGATAGAGGTATTCAAGGAGTTCGAGGCAGGCCTGCAGGACATCGACGGGTTCTCTCATGTCGTCGTCATCTACTGGTTTCACAAATCCGACCGGTATCATCTGCTGGTCAAGACGCCCTGGGACGAAGATCTACATGGTGTATTTGCCACCAGGTCGCCACGCAGGCCCTGTCCACTCGGGCTAACCCTGGCGGAGCTGGTAGCGAGGCACAATAATATCCTGAAGGTGAAGGGACTGGACGCCATCGACGGCACTCCTGTCCTGGATATCAAGCCTTACATTCCTTCGCTGGAGGAAAGGCGGCCGGTCAAGATCGGATGGCTTGAGGGCAAGCTGGAGAGAGAGCGAGGTTGACACCGGGTCATATACTGATACTGCTGGGCGTGGGGGCCGGCGCCGGCTTCGCCAGCGGCTTGCTGGGAATCGGTGGTGGCATCATCATGGTGCCGGCCAGCTACTGGGTCATCCTGGCCATGGACGTCGATCCGGAAGCGGCGATACTCATAGCCTTCGGGACGAGCCTGCTCGTGATCCTGCCGACAGCCATAAGCGGCACCTGGGGTCACAACAGGAGGAGGGCCATCCACTGGAAGACTGCTCTGAACCTGGGCCTATGCGGCCTGGCCGGGGCTCTGCTGGGGGCTTTCCTGGCCGTCCGTATTCCCGGTGCCGCCCTGGAGATGGGCTTCGGAGGGCTGGTTCTGGTCGTCGCCGTATGGATGGGGCTGGGGCTCATGCCCAGGTTGGTCAAGCGCGAGGCAGAGCCGCGGGAAAACCCTGTGCTGGTGGCGGCCCTGGGCTTCCCCATAGGCCTTGTGACCGGGCTGACCGGGCTGGGTGGTGGGGTGCTCAAAGTTCCTGTACTGGTGCTGGCCCTGAGATTCCCCGTGCACCTTGCCGTCGGCACCTCGGTGGCGTCCATAATCTTCGCCGGCCTGGGTGGTTTCGTCGGCTATATCGTGAACGGGCTGGGCGTGCCTGGTCTTCTGCCCTATTCGCTTGGCTATGTGAACCTGCTCCCGGTAGGGTTATGTCTGGTAGCTACGAGCATCCCCATGGCCCAGCTCGGAGTAAGAGCAGCGCACGCCCTGCCGGCGAAACAGCTGAGATACGTCCTCATCTCCTTCCTGGTCTATACGGGGCTGAGGATGATCGGCGTCGTCTAGGCGCGACCTGTGCCTCCCGCAAGTCAGGTTACATGACTTGTGTTCTGTGTGACCCGGACCTGCTCATGGCCGGCGCCAGGCCTGAGGATCGTGTCCGCCCGCGAAGGTGTGGACGTCTCAGGAAGAGGGCGGCCCCGAAAGCGTACCCGTCACTGCAGTATACCGGGTGCGAAGAGGAGCAGTGCCCCGAGCAGAATGAGGATGGTGGCCCCTATCGGCCGGGCGTACTTCGCGTATTTCACTCCGAAGTTGGAAGTCATGGCAAAAGCGGCCGCGCCGAAGATAACCAGGTTATCGAGCATGAAGAAGAAAACGTACAGCAGGATGTAGCCATAGTGCTGGAAGGGGGTGAGATTGCTCAGAGCGAGAACGTGGGTGAAGACCGCCGGAATGGCCGCTGAGCAGACGAACTCGACGGAGTTTACCACGAAGGCCAGGGCGATGATCCCCAGTATGGTGGCCAGGCTTATCGGCGACGCGACGATCCTCTCCATTCTGTTCATCGTCTTCTTCTGGGACTCCTCGCTTGTGACCTGGCACACCACTTCTCCTCTTGCCTGTATGAACTCCTTTATCTGTAGTATCCCTCCACCGAGGGCTACCAGCCCGATGACGATCGTGACCGGCCGGACATAGCCGATAAGCAGGAACACATTTAGCCACGCCGTCATAAGGAGGAAGTAGATGACCCCGCTGGCCAGAACGAAGGAGCCGACGATGAGCCATATTCTCCTCTTATCTTTGAGAGTGGCCACCAGCGATATGAGGTAGAGAAGGACCCACAGGGCGCAGGGGTTGAAGCCATCGACAAGGCCCAGGATCACGGCCAGGGCGGGTAATGAATACTCGGCAGGCACGATCTCGCCGAAGATCGGCAATACGATCGTATCATCCGGTTCTTCATCCGGCGGCGCCGGGCACTCCCCTGCCAGGCATAGTTCGAGAGCTTCCTCTATCTTCCTGCCTGTTGTTTCCCTTGACTCCCAGTCTACGAAGACCTGCTCGCCAAAGATTGTCGTGGGAACCAGCGGGGCCCTTGCTATCCCCCGCTCCGCAAGCATGTCGGCCAGCAAATCCCATTCTGCATCGATTCGGCAATCACGCTCAATAACATGGATTTCGGGGTATCGCTCCCTCAACTCTTCCATGAAGGGTTTTTGTCTTGCACACGCCGGGCAGCCTTCCAGCCAGAAGAAATGTACCACGAAACCGTCATCGGGCACCGGCTCGGCCGCGTCCTGACCTGCGACCGCCAGGACTACGCCCACGATTACCAGCGATATAATCAAGTACCGCTTGAAGCGGTCCCGAAAGGTGTTTTTCAGAAAACCAACCACTCTGCTATACATGGAGGGACATCACCTCGAAGCACCCTGCCACGGCAGGGGTTCTCCGCATCAAAGACAGGCGGCGGAGATCCCAGGCCTGGCGAAGCGTGTTGTTAGCCATGACTATCATCTGTCTAGGGGCACCGTCCAAACGTGCATGGGGAGCAGGCAACCACCCGCATGGTGATGCTCTCACTGGCTGTATTTCCGGCGATGTCGGATATGGTTACTGTGATTGTAACGTCAACCGACCTGTTGGGGGCAACCCAGGTAAGCATGGAGCCGTCCTCGGAAATCTCGACTTGGTCGCCGTAATCCCATTCCCACTCGTAGGACAGCCCGTAGAACCTTTCCATAGTCGTGGCCGGGACCGTGTCCGAAACAAGGCACTCGATGTCGTACTTCTGTCCCTGTCCGATCCTTATGCCCCACTCGTCGTCTCTCAGGTAGCAGTGTCCGTGACGGTCCTTGCTGACCTCCAGGCGTTCGATGTCCGGCGCCTGGTCCGGCATCACCTTGACGGACAGTGTTTCGGTGACCGAGCCGCCATAACCGTCATCGACCGCAACGGTGATGTGGTACGCACCGAATTCCTCAGGAGCCGTCCAGTTTATCGCCGTGCCAGTGCCGTGAATATCGCCTTCCGAGGCCGACCACTCGTAACTAAGGTCGTCGTCGTCGGGGTCGTAAGCCTGGCACTCCACCTCGATGATGCCCGCCGGATACGTCCACTCGGCATCTGCGGTCAGGCTGCTGATCACCGGCGGCTGATTGTCCTTAACGGTGACGATTATGCCGTGCGTATCCTCGCCATCCCTGCCATCCGCCACCGTGACTTCGATTCTAAACTCTCCTTCCTCATCGGGAGCCGTCCAGGTAGCGGTAGCTCCTTCCCCGTGTATTTGGCCTCCGGTAGCCGACCACTCGTAGCTTAGTTCGTAGCCGTCAGGGCTTGAAGCAGTACACACAATCTGAGTGCTTCCCAGGGGAGAGACCCTGTCCGACTCAGCCTCCATACTCTCGATGACCGGCGACTCGCTGCACGCCATCGTGCCGAACAGGATTGAAAGGGGCACCACTATCGCTGCAATTATCACGATTGCCAGATGTCTTTTTCTGTTCATAACTTCACCTCCTGTGAGGTCTCGCTTACTTCAGCCTGCGCGAAGGCCACCGCATCAAGCCGGTTTTCCCGCCTCACCAGACATAACACCCTTCGCAGGACACTACCTGGAAGACCATGGTCCTTACCACCCAATTACCCGCGCCATCAAGCACCTTCACCGTCACCGTGGCACTGCGCGACGTCTCCGGGGCGGTCCAGATAATCGAAGAGCCATCCTCTGAGATCTCGGAAATCTGGCCCTTATCGCAGGACCACTCGTAAACGATCTCGCCCTCGGGGGATGAGGCAACACACTTAATAGCGTATTCATACGTTTGGGCGACCCTGTACCCGGTAGCGATTTCTCTTAGGTATTTGTGCCCTCTGGGGGTAATGGCCAGGCTCCGGATTTCCGGCGGAGGACCATCTGACACGATGAGAGTTATAGTTTCTGTGTCCCTCGCCCGCTGAGCATTGGTGACCTCAACCGTGATGTCGTACATACCGATCTGTTGAGGCGCAGTCCAGTTCACGGTCTCACCTGTACCGGTAATACTGCCGCCGCTAGCTGACCACTCATAGTTTAGATCACCACCGTCCGGGTTCGAAGCACTACACGTTAGGCGCACACTGCCCAGAGGCGCGGTCCAGTCTGCATCAGCCGTCACGCTGGTAATGGTTGGCCAGGTGGCAGTGGTCCCGCAAGCCGGGGCCGGGAGCAGTAGTGCCGCTGCCATAATCATCATGCCTATCAGATATCTGCTCTGCATCGATTTACCCTTCATAAAGCTTCCTCCGTTCAAGCGCGTGTACAGGGCGCCAGACACCATAATATACCGTTTCTGCGAAAACTACAAAAGTTATGTAATGCATTCGCTGCGGTCGTCCTCCTGCCTAAATGTCTCATGCTACTGCAAATGCCGGGGAAAGGTCTTCCGGCTGAGGAGCGAAATCCAGACCAGGAACAGCATTATGGGCACCTCGGTCAGCACGCCCACCACTGTCGCCAGGGCTGCCCCCGAAGCCACTCCGAACAGGGTGGTGGCGACGGCGATGGCGACCTCAAAATGATTGCTGCCGGCGATGAGTGCAGCGGGTATAGCGTCGACGTATCGGAGTTTTATGATACGCGCGGCCAGGTAGGTGATGCCGAAGACCACCAGGATATTGACGAAGATGGCCACGGTTATCATGCCCACTATGGCAGGCAACTCGACGATGACATGCCCCTGGTAGATAAAGAGTACGACCAGTGTGATGAGCAGTGCGACTATCGACACCTTAGCCAGCCTGGGCTCCAGGGTGAACTGACACCAGTCGGCGCCTCTCTTCCGTATCGCCCACCGGCGGGTAAGATAACCGGCTATCAGGGGGGTGGCGATGTATAAGCTAACGGACAGGGCGATGGTATCCCAGGGCACTGAGATGCCCGAGATACCCAGTAGCAGAGCGGCCAAGGGGGCGTAGAGCACGACCATGGTCAACGAGTTGACCGCAGTCATGACCAGGGTGTGTCCCATATTCCCCCTTGCCAGGTAGCTCCAGACCAGCACCATGGCTGTGCACGGGGCCACGCCAAGCAGTATTGTTCCGGCGCGGTAGTCCCCTATCTGCTCCGGAGTGAGAAACCGGGCGAAGACAACTCCCAGGAACAGCCAGGCGAAGAAGAACATCGTGAAAGGCTTTATCGCCCAGTTGGCAAACAGGGTGAGACCGATGGGCTTCGGCGAGCGGAATGCGTTTCTGATCTCCTCCCAGCATATTTGCACCATGATGGGGTAGATCATCGCAAACAGCAGGATGGCTATAGGTATCGAAATGCCTCTCACCTCGAGCCTGGCCAGCATATCGGAAAGCTGCGGGAATAGATGCCCCAGCCCGACCCCGGCACCGATACATAACGCTACCCACAGGGTCAGAAATTTCCCCCAGATACCCAGTTTTCGTTCCTTCTCAGCCATCTTGCCTCCGGTCACCGACTAATGCCTGCCCGGACTGCACCGGTCCTCTCCAGTCCCGCTCCGGAACCCGCTCCGTTTAGCTATGCTGTGTCACGCCACATGCCTGGCGGCAGCCCCTCTGGAAAATGAGCGGCTCAGCTATGCTTTCCTCTACTCCTTAGATAAGGCAGTCGTTACGAATGTGGTCACCTCCGATTTTGATGGCACGCGCCCGGAGCAGACCACCTGTTCGTCGATTACCAGGCCGGGAGTGGTCAGGATGGGGTATTCCATTATCTTCTTGACATCACTGACTTCCTCGATCTCGGCGTCTATGCCTAGCTCCTTGACCACCTCTCTGATCGTTTGCTCCAGTTGATGACAGCGAGCACATCCGGGTCCCAGAACTTTGATTTTCATTCCTCTTACCTCCTTTTATTTCTTGAGCACGAGGCTGAAGCCTCGCACTATATTACCGTAGTGCGACCCTTCAGGACCGTGCGGCACCCCGATGGAATCTGGGCACTACATTGCTGAGCATATTCAGTTCACACTCCTATCAGTCCGAATATGTAGCCACTGATGGTGGCAAAGACCACCACCAGGATGATGTAAGTGAGAGTTTTCTTTGTTCCCATGATGCTGCGGATGACGAGCATATTAGGCAGAGATATGGCTGGGCCGGCCAGCAAGAGCGCCAGGGTTGGCCCCCTGCCCATGCCCAGTTCCATGAAAGAGTGGACGATGGGCACTTCGGTAAGGGTGGCGAAATACATCAGGCCGCCGGCAAGGGACGCGATGAAGTTGGCAGACAGGCTGTTGCCGCCGACCCAGCTGCTGACTGCTTCCCCGGGAACAAAGGTCATTATGATACCCGCGGCGAACACGCCCACCAGCAGCCAGGGGAAGATAAGGCGCACAAAGCGGAGCGTCTCCTTCATCCATGTGCCGAGCTCAGCCCGGGTGAACCAGCGCCACAGTATAAAGCCCAGCCCGGCAAGCAGGACTCCGGTCAAAACCCAGTTCTGTGAGGCGGCAAAGACCAGTATCCCGACCAGGACGGCGAAGAAAGCAATCTGCTGCCACCATTTCCGGGAGTCGGTGCTATCCATCAGTGCATCAAACGCCGCCGGATCCTTCGATGACTCTTCCTTACGATAGATCACAGCTGTAATCAGGCCGATGCCCGCCGCGAACACGACGGCACCCACAGCCCTGGCCAAACCCAGTTCGAAGCCCAGGATGCGGGCCGTGTACACAATAGCCAGGACATTGATCGCCGGGCCCGAGTAGAGGAAGGCGACGGCGGGGCCTATGCCGGCGCCCCTCTTGTAGATGCCGCCGAAGAGGGGCAGGACCGTGCAGGAGCAGACGGCCAGGACTATACCTGACACCGAAGCGACGCTATAAGACAGTACTCTCTTCGCCTGCGGTCCGAAGTACTTGAGAATGGCCCCCTGTGACATGAAGACGGCTATCGCCCCCGCGATGAAGAACGCCGGAACAAGACAGGTCAGTACATGCGCCGACAAATATTCAACCAGAGCGTTCCAGCCGCCCTGCAGTAGTTGTGCAAGTACTTCCATGATACGCTGCCGTCGCCTGAGGTTATCTAAGCCTGCCGGGGTTCGGGAGAAAGCTGCGCCCGGCGGACCCTGTCGACGCAGCCCGGGCCGACACGCTCGGCGACCTTAAGCCGCTCGCGGTCGGTGGCCATCTGCTGGTTGTCCTCACAGGCTATCCCGGTGGCCTCCAGGACACCTCTCAGATGTGCGCTCATGTTGTCCCGGTCTATGGAGTAGAGCGACCATAGTCCGTCCCTGCGTAGCTTGAGAAAACCGGCCTCATAGAGAGCATTTAGAATGCGCGATGCCCTGGACTGGGAGATGCCCAGTGCCTGCACGACCTCACATACACAGCACTCTCTTTCCAGTAGAAGGTTCAACACCCTGAGCCTCGACTCGTCAGCCAGAACCTTGTAAGCCTTGACCAGATCCCTCATATAGACCTCCCTGTATATGCATATTCCTGCATATACGGATATATTAGCACCTGTAATATAGACCGTCAACCCCGGCCTGTGCCAGTCGTACTTCAGTCGCATCTTGACGGCTGAACACATTTTATGTACGATAGAGTCTAAATTGTGTTCAAGGCCACTATGCTGGAATACTTTATAACGTCGAGAACGAAGCGCACATTGCTGAAGCTCTTTCTGACCAATCCTGAGAGGCGCTTTTATACCAGGGAGGTAGCGAAGCTGTCCGGCGAGCCGCTGAATGCGGTAAGAAGGGAACTGGGTTATCTGGAGGAGGCAGGATTGCTTAGATCGCACAGAGAGGGCAATCTCAAATACTTCGAAGTGGTCGAAGAGTTTCCCTTCTATGCTGAACTTAAGAAGATCGTCTATTCTACCATCGCGCTCGGTGACTATCTGAAGGACCGGCTTAAGGATGCAGAATCGGTAGAACTCGCCTTCATCTATGGATCGGTCGCCAGGGATGAGGAAACTGGAAAGAGCGACATCGACCTCTTTGTGATGGGAGAAATCGAGGAGGCAGAACTCCATGAGATCGTGTCCGACGTCGAGAAAGGCATCGGACGGGAGATAAACTATACGTTGATGACGAGAGAGGAGTTTGAGGAAAGAAGAGCCAGAGGCGAACCATTCGTGACACGAATCATGGGGGAAAGGAACCTGGTGCTAATGGGCAATCTGGATGTCTATTGACGACCTTATCGGAGAAGGCACTATCCGTCCGTTCCGGGCAACTCATGGTGAGATTGAGAGAGCCATTGAAATCGCTCGACGGGACTTGTCACTGGCGGAAAACCTTCTCGGCGAGAATCTGGACTGGTCTTTCTCGATTGCCTACAACGCAGTGTTGCAGACTTGCCGGGCATATATGTTCCATCTGGGGTATCGGCCTTCGGGCGCTGCAGCACACAAGGCTACCTTCGAGTTCATACAAATCGTTGTCGCAGAGCCATTCCGGAAGTCCGTTTCCTACTTTGACCAGGTCAGGAAGAAACGCCACCGCACCGTCTATGAAGGAATTGGGTTGATCAGTGAACAGGAGGCAAAGGGGTTACTCAGGAAAGCAAGGGAATTCCTGTCTTACGTCGAGACTGAGATCAAGGAACAATAAACACTTTTCCATGGACCGGTCATGTTCGTCAAGCATAGGCCGGTTGACGGTGGGGCCGTCATTGAGGGTGTTGCGGACAGAACCGGATAGCCCGAGAACTCCAGGGTACTGTATCCTGGAGCCTCTCAGGCTGACTGCCATCCGTCTACTGAGTCAGGATTTGCTGTGTGGGGTTGTTGGGGTGACGCGCCGGAGCTTCGGCAACCGGGACGGGGTTCGGGGCTATGCCGGGCGAGTTTCGCGGGTCAGGGGACAGCTCGAACAGCGTCCCTCTCGACAGTAGTCTCTGAAGATGTGAATCAGGCCCTGCTGATGACAGGCGGTAAGACCCGATAGCCCCTCCAGGCCAAGCTGCCCGGCCATATGGCGGGTGATCTCATTCTCTGCCAGTTTGGGGTAGCTGTGGTGAAGCTCCATCGTCTTCTGCATCAAGTCGGGCCTGCCGGCCAGCTTTCCGAGAGTGAAGAAGAAAGGCAGAAGCACGTTCACCAGAATCTCGCCGGTCTTGCCGTTGCCCAGAAGAGAAGATGTCCTGGTTCTGCCGCTGGCGCCAAAGTCGAAGTGGCACTGCCAGTAGCCATCGCCGGTGACCGCCAGCCCATCCGCGAGCGCCCGGTGTGGGCCTTGAGCAGGCACCTCCTGCACGAGCTCGAGCAACCCCGCCATCAGTCTGCTGCCGGCGGGTTCACGGCAGCGGAGTGTACAGTAGCGCTCCAGAAGATAGCTCTGGGCGACTATGCGGCGCACTGGGGAGTTGTTGGGGTATATGTGTGATAGACGCCAGTCCCTTTCGCTCATGGGTTCAACCCTGCTACGTATAGAGCGCCAAATTCTCTCCAGGGTATGCACCTTTTCGTCATCGGCGGCTGCCAGGCACGGTCTCTGCGAGGGCAGTAGCCCGGCCGTGCCCAACAACAGAGCCTGCCTCCGGGTCAATCCCTCTTCCGGTTCCAGTGAAGTCAGGGGTACCCTGGAGGAGAGCTCCTCAAAGGGCTTTGTGTTCTTGCTGTAGCCCAGGGCCCTCATCATGCCGCGATAGAGCACCTGGCCCGCAGCCGGATGGGTTATGAACATGTCGGGACGAAGAATCTCGCTCTGAAAGCGCATTGCCTTCTGTCTGAACCGTTCTTCGCCGGCAGCCTTCAAGAGTCCCGTCAGGGTCGTCCTGTCCATGCGGTGCAGTACCCGGAAGCAAGGCAGCCGGGGGGGTAGCAAATACGCCTGGTGCTGCAATGCCTGTGCTAGACCCAGCACGGGGACCGTTCGGCCGCTTTGCAGCAGGGTTGCTGAGTGACAATCGTGCCACATGGCGACATGAAGTATAATGTTGTTGTATTCCGAATCACGATGATGTCCGTGGCGATACCAGTCGCCGGACCTCGTGTGGACCTCGACATCTCCCCGCATTAAGTCGGGTCCGCCTGCGATCACAGCATCGCGAAAATCAGGGCCGTTACCGTTGATCCGGCCGGGGTAGACCACCGTGATCCGCTGCCCTTCCGTACCCGTGAGCTCCCGTCCGATCACCTGTTGCCACACACGGGCTACCTGCTCTTCTGTCAGTTCTATCCGCTTACGTGTAACCATCGCCGAAGCAAACCTCGTCAGTTCGTATCAGGTGCCTAGGAAATCTACGCGGAGCAGTCCCTGTGGGCGGAGCGGCAAACGGTTCGCGGTACCTTCTTGGTCCTGGATATAGAGTCACTCCTGGGTCCGGAACCACAAGAACCGCAGCAGGCTCGCACGTTATTCATCGGGCTTATCACCCGCCCGGTAGCTAAAGCCACTGCGCTCGGCGACAATGCTGAGCAAGGTGGCAGACGCGCCGCGCGGCCGGTACATCCCGGTTTCCCACTCGCTGATCGTCTGCTGCCGCGTGCCCAGTTTCTGGGCGAGCTTCGCCTGAGTCAGGTTCAGGTGCTGCCTCAAGGACCTGATCTCCTCCTTGCTCCACTGTTTCTTGTTTCTCTTCTTACGCTCCATCACTTGTTACTATACACGTTTTAGTGTAACAGGTCAAGAAAAATCGCCAGGTCAGGCAAAGAACTGTTGCATTTTGGGATTTTCTTGATATAATGGATTAGCAATCTTGACGCCAGAGTGCTAAAACAAATTCAGGAAAGGAGGGAGTATGGCTAAGATTGAACCTTTGGGAGACAGAGTGGTGATAAAACCCACGGCCAAGGAAGAGGTTAGCAAAGGAGGGATAGTGTTGCCGGACACGGCCAAGGAGAAACCCCAGGAAGGGAAGATCATCGCCGTCGGTCCGGGCAAGGTGACTGAGGATGGCACCCGCATCGCGATGGAGGTGAAGAAGGGAGACACGGTTATCTACTCCAAGTACGCAGGCACCGAGTTCAAGCTGGATGACGAAGAACTGGTGATCATGCGTGAGAGCGATATTCTGGCCAGGAGAAGTAAGTAACAGGAGGTAAGTGAATGGCAAAGCAAATCGTATTTGGTGAAGAAGCAAGAAAGGCACTAAAGAGCGGCGTGGATACCCTTAGCGATGCCATAAGGGTGACGCTGGGACCGCGTGGGCGACCCGTGGCGCTGGATAAGAAGTGGGGCGCACCTTCGGTTCTGGACGACGGGGTTTCCATCGCCAAGGAAATAGAGTTGCCCGATCCGTTTGAGAACATGGGTGTGCAGCTGGTAAAGCAGGCAGCCACCAAGACCAATGACCAGTGTGGTGACGGTACCAGCACATCCATTATTGTGGCTCAGGCAATCATCGGCGAAGGTTTCAAGAACATCGCCGCCGGCGCCGATGCAATGGCCCTGAAGCGCGGTGTGGATAAGGGGGTGGAGGTCCTGGTGAGCGAACTCAAGAAGATGTCCATCCCGGTGGCCGGCAAGGAGCAGGTCGCCCAGGTGGCCGCTATATCGGCCATCGACCAGGAGATCGGCGATCTGATCGCCGACGTTATGGAGAAGGTGGGCAAGGACGGCGTCATAACGGTCGAAGAAGGCAAAGGGCTGGAATTCGAGACCGAGTTTGTCGAGGGGATGAAGTTCGACCGAGGCTACATAAGCCCCTACTTCATCACCAATCCCGAGC
>PWRA01000141.1 GCA_003556385.1 Dehalococcoidia bacterium
CTATCGGCAGCACCGGATAAACATAGAGGTCACCCAGAGAAGGCTGACCATCAAATTGCGGCCGGGCATAGCGCCGCCGATCAGGGTCGGGTTCAATGGTGAGGAGCGTGAACTGAAGGGCGGCGACAGCGCCGAGTTCGTGCTAGAGCGTGAGACCGCTGGCCCGGCAGCCGGGTAGTTCGCGGGTCTGAGAGTTGGGGCCGTTCAGACCGCTCGGACGTGCACAAGGAGGTCATTTTGGCGTATGAGTACGAGATAAACGAACTGGCCAAGGAGGAATCCTGGCGCATGTTTCGCATAATAGGCGAGTTCGTAGAAGGGTTCGACAAGCTTTCGGGGATAGAGCCGGCGGTGACCATGTATGGCTCGGCCAGGCTCAGTGAGGACGATGAACTATATGCGAAGACCGAGGATGTCGCTTACCGGGTGGGAAAGGCCGGCTTTGCTATCGTGACCGGGGGTGGGCCCGGTGTTATGGAGGCGGCCAACAAGGGGGCGCAGAGGGCCGGGGTCACCTCGGTGGGACTGAACATCCTGCTGCCCGAGGAGCAGGCCTCCAACACGTACACCACGAAGTCGATATCGTTTGACCACTTCTTCACGAGAAAGGTCATGCTGGTGAAGTACGCCACCGCGTTCGTCATCATGCCCGGTGGGCTGGGCACGCTGGACGAGTTGACCGAGGTGTTGACACTGATGCAGACCTGCAAGATCAGGCCCTTTCCCGTCATATTGTTTGGCGGCGAGTTCTGGAAGGGGTTTCTGGACTGGCTGCGTAGTACGGTCCTGCCGAAGGGTTTCATCTCCGAAGGCGATTTCGATCTGCTCAGGGTGTGCGAGACTGCCGGGGAAGTGGTTGAGGCCATCCAGAAATGGCACGAAGAACACGCAGTGGTCGGGAAGAAGGCTCTGCGAACATAGTCGGAGTAACTCGTGTGATCGGCTTCGGCCTGTGCTCGACACCCGGAACCGCGATATGATCTAGCCGGTTTCGCGGCCCGCCACTACCTCGCCCCATATGCCCCGGTCACGCCGCTCAACCAGCCGGACCGGTGTGATCTCATTGGTCAGCCGTCTCTCGCTGGCGGCGAACACCCTGAGGTAGTTGTCGGTGAGCCCGGAGTATGTTCCCCCATCGGGGCACGCTTCCTTCTCCCAGAGAACCGCCATGATCTGCCCCAGAACGCTCTCCGAGAAACGATGTCGTGACTCCCGGGCCACGTCCAGCATGCGCTGGTTGCGCTCGTCCTTTATGCCATCAACGACTCCACCGCGCATACGGGCTGCCGCCGTACCGGGACGTGGTGAGAACGGAAAGACGTGGATGTCGGCAAATCCGGCCTCTCGACAGAAGGAGTAGCTCTGTTCGAACTCGTCAGCCGTCTCTGCCGGGAAACCGACCATGATGTCCGTAGTAATGGCCGCCTGAGGTATCATGTCCCTGATCAATTGCAACGTCTGCCGGTACCGTTCCGGGGAGTAGCGTCTGTTCATTCTGCGTAGTACGGCGCCGCTCCCGCTTTGCAGAGGCAGATGGAAGTGCCGGCAGAGCCTGCGATCATGCCAGAGGGCAAGCAGCGATGGTGATACTTCCGGGGGTTGGAGAGAGGACAGGCGTAGCCTCTCGATGGTCGTTTCACGGAGAATCTGCCTCACCAACTCTGCGATGTCGTTGCCGCAGTCATGGTAGCTGCCGGCCTTAGTCCCGGTAAGGACGACCTCCCGGTATCCGGCGGCAACCTTCTGCTTCACTTCCTCGATTATCCTGTCGGCAGGGAGCGATCTTTCCCCGGGTCTTACCGCGGGCACGATGCAATACGTGCAGGAGCCACGGCAGCCGTCCTGGATCTTGACTAGGCTACGCGTCCTTGCTGGTGATCCCTCGTCGCCTGGATGCAGTCGCGCCCCGCCGAGAGGGAAGATGGGCCTCTCAGAGACGGCAGTGGTAGTCCCGACAGCCGACGGGCATGGGGCTGCCGATCGGGGTACCTGCCGCGGGAGGCGGCCTACGATCTCGGGCAGATGCTCTTTCTCTCCGTTTCCTATCAGGAGGTCGGCCAGCCCGACCAGTTCATGGCGGCTTCTCTCGACATAACACCCGGTGGCTATGATTACAGCATGGGGATTGTTTCGTCGCGCCATCCTCAGCCATCGGCGTGCCTTACGGTCGGCAACATGGGTCACCGTACATGTGTTGGCAACATAGATGTCTGCGCCGTCCACGGGCGACACGATACGGAATCCCGCCTCGCCGAAACGCCCCGCCAGCGCTTCTGCCTCCGCCTGGTTGAGCTTGCAGCCCAGCGTGTAGAAGGCGACCCTCATAGTCATGGATTATATTCGGCGTCTGAAGTGAGGGTCAAATGCTCTCTAATAGCTCATCCTCCGCCCGGGGTCTGTTTCTTGAGCCATCGATTGCGGGTCAACACCAGTCCCGGCCTCTCGGGCGTCGTTCTAGAACTGCCAGCTCAGAAGGGGGAAGGTTTCGCCATCCACTATGTTCCAGGTGTAGATCGGGTTCACCTCGCCCTGACCGACCGCGATTATGTCCCACGGCTCGTTCAGTCCTTCTGTTGCCCTGTCCGTGAAGGTAGCCATGGTCTGCATCTCCGCCGTGGTTATGCCCGTTCCGCCGTCCGAGGTCACCTCACCGCTGGTCGTCGTGTTCCAGAATGAGTTGGACACGGCCCATCCATTCTCTCCCACCAGACCGCCGATCATGCTATCGCCCGTAACGCTACCGGTGGAATAGGAGTTCTCCACAGTGGCCGTGTTTGCCCCAGACAGGCCGCCCACACGGTCGTTGCCGGTAACGCTCCCGGTGGCATACGAGTCGCTAACTATGCCCCCTCTAGCGTTTTCGCCTACCAGGCCGCCCACGCACCTTGCTCCAGTCACGGTGCTGTTGGAATAGGACGCCCGGATGGTGCCCCAGTTCGCGCCCACCAGGCCACCGGCGTCTATATGATTGCCGGTGACGTCCCCCGCCGAATGGGACCTGGTAATATTGCCCCCATCGTTGAAGCCCACCAGGCCGCCCACGCGCGAGGAGCCGGTCACGCTGGCACTGGACCAGGAATCCGTCACAATGCCCGTGTTATTCCCGATCAGGCCGCCGCCACCGCCGGTCACTGTGCCGCTGGAACCGGAGTTGCTGACAGTGCCCGCATTCCCTCCCACAATGCCGCCAACCCATGAGCGGCCGGTTACGGTGACGTTCACCATAACGACGTTCGTGATGGTCGCCACCTCCGCAACGTAGCCGAAGAGCCCCACTTCGCTTCTGTCCGGGCGGTCGATGAAAAGGTCTTCAATAACATGTCCCCGGCCATCGAAAGTACCGCTGAAGGCCAGGTACAGGTTGTGGTCATAGGGGTCCCAGTTCCCGAGCGGATTCCAGCCCTTCCCGCCGTCGGCCGTCGGGCCGGCTATCTCCTCGTAACCGGGAGTGGTGGCATTTAGGCTGTTCATCAGGCGGTGATGGCCGGCCAGGTTGTCCCTGATGGCGTCCAGGTCATGCCAGGTTCTTATATTCAGATCCAGCGAAGGGCCGGGATTGGGAATAGGTGGGAAAGGACCCGGGCGCACAGGGCACCCTGCCATCCCGACGAGCATGACTGTCACAATCAGAATGAGGCCGGCTCTCGCGGTGTATCTGGCGCTCCGTGAACTGATAGTGTTTTTCACATGCGGCCTCAGCATTGCCCGGTCGGATGCCCGGCCAAACGCCCGTCTGATCATTCGCACACCTTGCATTCCTCGTTGCCCTTAGTTGTACTTGACAGCACGAGAGTCTGTCCGCTCCCCGTGCGCCATCTCTCCTGCCGCCCCTTTCCAGGCCGGACACGTACCGCGCCCCTCCATGATTCTGTGATATCTGTCGGTAAGTCTGGATTACAATCATGGTAACACATGAATGTTAAGATTCTGTTAACCTGAGCGGTCTGGTGCGAGTGATCAAGCTCGCTTCGCGGGAACACTCTGCGCTATGTGGAAGCTGGTTTGTGATCGGGCGCCGTATCCAGTGCGGACCTGCGTGAAAGAGTTATCGTGCTGCCGTCTGTCTCTCCACAGCGGCGTTCCGCCGGATGCTCATCTATGGTATAGTTATCAACTCCATGCAGGAGTACTGATCTTGGGTGCAGACTTGAATCAACGAGCCCGGTGGAGGGTTCTCCCTCCGGTGCCTGATGACTACCTGGATGCCTGTGCCTTGCCTCGGCTGCTCGCGCAGTTCCTCTATAATCGCGGCATCAAGCCAGACCAGATCGAGCTGTTCTTGGCCGCCGATTACCGGTTGGAGGGTGATCCATTTCTGCTCCCGGACATATCAGAAGCCGTCAACAGGGTCTACAGGGCCATCCTCCGCCGGGAGAAGATCGCCGTCTACGGCGACTTTGACGTCGATGGCGTCACTGCTGTAGTCATTCTTGCCCGAGGGCTTGAAAAGCTGGGAGGCGACGTCATTGTTTACATTCCTGATCGCTTTGCCGAAGGACACGGGCTGAATACTCCGGCCGTCGAGACGCTACACGCCCAGGGGGCTGACCTGATCATCACCGCCGACTGCGGCGTGACCGATGTCGCGCAGGTGAGACGGGCTCACGAACTCGGCATGGATGTGATTGTGACCGATCATCATGTACCGCTGGAAGAGTTGCCCGGGGCTGTAGCCGTGGTCGACCCGAAGCGCAGGGACTCAGCGTACCCCTGTTCCGATCTGGCTGGCGCCGGCGTGGTCTTCAAGTTCATGCAGGCACTGTTTCACAGGGATAGCCGCGAGCGCTGGCTGGCCGGGTTTCTGGACCTGGTCGCGCTGGCCACTGTTACGGACTTGTCACCTATGGTGGGCGAGAACCGCTACCTGGTGAAGCAGGGTCTGAAGGTACTGAACCAGCGCAGCCGCCCGGGGATTCGTGCCATGACCGAGTTGGCGGGGCTGAAGCCGGGCACGCTGAACAGCGACCATATCTCCTGGGTGCTGGGGCCTCGCCTGAACGCTGCCGGCAGGATGAACGATGCCTCTACCAGTTATCGGCTGCTTACCACACAGTCGGCCGCGGAGGCCCGCCTGCTGGCACTGGAGCTGGAGGAGAAGAACGCCGAGCGCCAAAAGCTAAGCAGCGAGGTGTTAAGCCGGGCAAGGGAGAAGCTGGCGGCCAAACTGCATTTGCCGTTACTCATGGAAGCCGACGAGAGCTATTCCATCGGTGTCATTGGGCCTGTTGCCGGCAGACTGGTAGATGAGCTCTACAAGCCCGTTGTCGTGGTTAGCATAGGGCCGGAGCAGTGTCAGGGTAGCTGTCGCAGCATAGCCGAGTTCGACATGGTGCTTGCACTGGAGGAATGCAGTGGTCTGCTTTCTGCCTTCGGCGGTCATCCTATGGCTGCCGGGTTCACCGTCCCGCGGGAGAATCTGGCTCAACTGGA
>PWRA01000140.1 GCA_003556385.1 Dehalococcoidia bacterium
ATGATCTGAACTCCGCGCTCAGGCTTATCACAAAGAATGATATCAACCAGGTTCTGGTCCTGGAGGGGGATCAATGCGCCGGGCATCTAAGCCGCGCGGATATTCTGTCGTACCTTCAGTTGAGTCAGGAACTCGGTATAAAGGGAAGAAGAAGGCAGGATGTTTGAGAGAATACTCGTCTGCCTGGATGGCTCGAAGCTCGCGGAACAGATACTACCCTATGCCGCGGAGCAGGCACGGCGATTTGGCGGCGGGTTAGTACTGCTGCGGGTCGTCACCGTGCCCAGCAGCGCCTACATGACTTCGGCCACAGGCATTCCCGCGCAGACGGGCGAATTTATAAGGGAAGAGTTCAAGAGGCAGGAGGCGGATATCAGAACGTACCTGGAGAGCATTGCGCAATCCCTGCGCGAGGACGGGGTGGAGGCTGAATGCGTGGTCCCGGGGCCGGCACACGTAGGCCGAGCTATTGTCAGGTATGCCCGGGAGAACGCAATCGACCTAATCTGTATCGCCACTCATGGCCACAGCGGGCTGGGACGTGTTGTCTTCGGCAGCGTTGCTGACCACGTGCTGAGGCAAGCAGGGCTCCCCATTCTGGTGATAAGACCACAAGCGGCGGCGTAACCACAAATGGCGGTTAAGCGAACCGCAGGTTGATGAGTCGGAAGGTTAAGGAGGAAGACGACTATGCCGGTCCAGAATGCGGAGATTGCCGAGCTCTTCAACCAGTACGCGGACCTTCTGGAGATTAAGGGCGCCAATGAATACCGGGTACGGGCGTACCGGAACGCAGCCCGGAACATCTCCAATCTCTCGCGCAGCGCCGCCGAAATGGTGAGCGGTAGTGAAGATCTCGCCAAACTCCCCGGGCTCGGTAAAGACCTCGCCGCCAAGGTAGCGGACATTGTGAATACCGGGAAGCTTCCCCAGCTGGAAGAACTGAAAGAGGAACTGCCGGCGGAGTTGATTGATATCACCAGGCTGGCCGGGTTGGGCCCCAAACGCACCGGAGTGCTGTATCAAGAGCTGGGAATCACCAGTATTGAACAACTGACGGAGGCAGCCAAAAGGCGGGAAATCAGAGAGCTCCCGGGCTTCGCCGTCAAGACAGAACAGAAAATCCTGGAAGAGATCGGACGTAGAAGCGCAACCGCCGGTGATGAGAAGCGATACAAGCTCTCCGTTGCCGAAGAGCTGGCTCAGCCTCTGCTGGCATATCTCAAGAACGTAGAAGGGGTTAGACGTGTGGATGCGGCTGGCAGCTATCGGCGCAAGAGGGAAACAGTGCGTGACCTCGATGTTCTGGTCGCTCACAAAGAGGGCTCCAGGGTGATGGAGCGTTTTCTGGAATACGAGGACGTGGACCGGGTTGTTGCCCGAGGTGATACCCGTTCTACGGTGGTGCTGCGTTTTGGCATGCAGGTAGACCTGCGGGTCGTGGCTGAAGCTAGCTATGGCGCGGCCCTGCACTATTTCACCGGCTCCCAGGCTCACAACATCGCCGTGCGCAAGATGGGGGGAAACAAAGGACTCAAGATAAACGAATACGGTGTCTTCAAGGGCGACGAAAGGATCGCCGGGAGAACCGAAGAAGAGGTCTACGCCCGGGTGGAGCTTCCCTATATCGAGCCGGAGCTCCGCGAGAACAGCGGCGAAATCGAGGCGGCACAGAAAGGAGAACTCCCGGACCTGCTTGTGCTGGAAAACATTCGAGGCGATCTTCAGACTCACACCAGGGCCACGGACGGGCGCTCGAGCTTGCAGGAGATGGCCGATGCCGCCAGGCAGAGGGGCTATGAGTATCTGGCGGTTACGGATCACTCCAAACACGTGACTGTAGCGAAAGGGCTTGACGCCGACCGCCTGGGAAAGCAGATTGATGAGATAGACCGTCTCAATGAGAAGCTGGACGGCATCGTCCTGCTCAAGGGCATCGAGCTGGATATACTGGAAGACGGCTCACTTGATCTGCCCGACGATATACTGAGAAGGCTGGACATCGTCGTCTGCTCTGTCCATTACAAGTTCAACCTACCGGCGGAGAAACAGACAGAGCGCATCATCAAGGGCATCGATAATCCTTACTTCACTATCCTGGCTCATCCAACCGGACGGATGATCGGTCAGCGTGAGCCGTACGCAGTGGATATGGAGCGGCTGATGAAAGGAGCGCGTGACACCGGATGCGTGCTGGAGCTTAATGCTCAGCCCGACCGGCTCGATCTGGCTGAAGTCTACGTCAGGATGGCCAGGGAGATGGGTATTATGGTTGCCATCTCCACCGATGCCCACAGCGTCAACGAACTCGACTTCATGCGCTTCGGAGTCTATCAGGCACGCCGCGCCTGGCTTGAGCCGGGCGATGTCCTGAACACCAGGAGCTGGAAGGAGCTGCAAAAGCTGCTCAGGAACCGATAAGGGGACATAGTTATGGATTTCAAGAAGAACCCGCGTACAGACTTCAAGGACCCCGGCGTTTCCCCGAAGCAGCAGGGAGGAGGAAGTTGAGCAAGCAGGGTGGAATACTTGTCGGCACATCAGGATGGCATTATCAGCACTGGAAAGGACCGTTCTATCCTGAGCACCTACCCAATGAGCGTATGCTCGAACACTATGTGAAGCATTTTCAGACGGCGGAGATCAACAACACGTTCTATCAGCTTCCCGCTCAGGACACGTTTGCTCAGTGGCGGGATTCGGTGCCGAAGGGTTTCTCGTTTGCCGTGAAAGCCAGCCGCTACATAACCCACATAAAGAAGCTGAAGGACCCGCAGGAACCTGTGGCCCGTTTCTCTGCCGGCATAAGACCGCTGGGAGAGAAAATGGGGCCGATTCTGTTCCAGCTCCCGCCACGATGGCGGGTCAACACCGATAGGTTGACGGCCTTCCTCGGAGCCTTGCCTGAAGGACATAGATACGCTTTTGAGTTCCGCGACGAAAGCTGGTTTGGCCGGCAGACCGAGCAGGCCTTACGTGAGAAAGGAGCCGCCTTCTGTATATACGACCTTGAGCGGAGACAATCCCCCCGTTCGGTAACTGCTGATTTCGTCTACGTGCGGTTGCACGGCCCGGAAGATGCCTACCAGGGCAAATATGACGACCGGACGCTTGGGGACTGGGCAAACGCATTTTCATCCTGGGCTGCCGAAGGAAGAGAGGTGTTCTGCTACTTCGACAATGATGAGAAGGGCTATGCCCCTCAGAATGCTTTGAGGCTTAAGGAAATGCTCCGACTTGAGTGAAGGGAAGCAGGCCAGGAGGGAGGAGCTATGCCTGAGTTGCCGGATGTGGAGGTCTTCCGAAGATATCTGGAAAACACCGCGCTAGATCAACCTATCGAGAAGCTGGAGGTGCTGGCTGAAGACGTCGTGGAGGGAGTTAGCGTGGAGCACTTGCGGTCGCGGGCCGAAGGCCGGCGGTTCCGGTCTACCGACCGTCATGGCAAATACCTGTTCGCGGAACTCGATAACCGTGATTGGCTCGTGTTTCACTTCGGGATGACCGGCTATCTTGCCTACTTCAAGGAGGAGACAGACAAGCCAGGGCACACTCGCGCCCTCTTTCACTTTGCAGGCGGGTATCGCCTGGCGTTTGTCCTGCAGAGAAAGCTGGGCATGATCACCCTGACCGAAGATACCGAGAGCTTCGTGAAGGGGCAGGGTCTGGGAGTGGACGCGCTCGATAAGAGCTTCGGTTTGGACGACTTCAAGCGGTTGCTTCGAGGAGCAAAGAGCGGCATCAAATCGGCTCTTACCAACCAGAGTCATATTGCCGGGATCGGCAATATCTATGCCGATGAGATACTCTTTCAGGCCCGGGTAAATCCGAAAGCCCTGGTAGGGCGACTGACTGATCAAGATCTGGAGCGGGTTTTCCAGGCAATGAAGGAGGTGCTGGAGACAGCCATAGAGTGCCAGGCGGACCCGACAAGGATGCCCGAGCATTACTTGCTTCCCCAGCGGGAGGAAGGTGGCACGTGTCCACGCTGTCAAAGCGAGATCAAGAGGACAAGGGTGTCGGGGCGAGGTGGCTATTTCTGTCCGAGGTGTCAGCCCGGGTGAGACCCGCGGCCGGAGAGGACATATGGGAGCGGCCGGCATTGTCTTGCCACAACCGGCCAGTGAGTAGTTACATCGCGTGTCTGAGGCGCAGGGTAGAAGACCCGGAGAAGTGCCGCCTGCCAAGGAAAGGAAGGAGGATAAGATGACCAGGAATGGACAGTACGTGAGACGTTTTGAGGACCTCGGCGCCGACGACGTAGCGGAGGTCGGCGGGAAGAATGCTTCCCTGGGCGAGATGATACGCAGTCTGAAGGATAAGGGCATTCAGGTGCCGGATGGTTTCGCGACGACGGCGAATGCCTACCAGGCGTTTCTGGAGCGCAACGAGGGTCTGAGGAAGGAGGTCGAGTCTTTGCTGGACGAATTCTCGCGCGGCCGGAAACCCGTTCAAGAGGTGGGGAAGCGTGTGCGGACGCTGTTCCTTGAGGCTGAGTTCCCAGAAGAGGTGACTGCGGCGATCAAGGGCAGCTACCGCGATCTGTGTCAGCAGTACGGTACACGCGACCTTGCGGTGGCGGTCAGGAGCAGCGCCACCGCAGAGGACCTGCCCGAGGCGAGTTTCGCCGGTCAGCAGGAGAGTTTCCTCAATGTCAGAGGAGAGGAACACCTGCTTCATGCCTGCAAGCGCTGCTATGCCTCGCTGTTCACCGACCGGGCCATCAGCTATCGCGTGGAGAAGGGCTTCGACCACATGAAGGTCGCGCTCTCGGTCGGCGTGCAGAAGATGGTCCGCTCCGAGATGGCGAGCGCGGGGGTGATATTCACCCTGGACCCCGAGACCGGTTTTCGAGACGTGGTTGTCGTGAATGCCTCCTGGGGCCTGGGCGAGACCGTGGTGCAGGGGATTGTCAACCCCGACGAGTTCGCGGTCTTCACACCTCTGGTCGACACGGAAGGCCTGGTACCCTTGATCGGTCGCACCAGGGGCGACAAGAAGAAGAAGATCATCTATGCCAGGGGCGGCGCGAAGACCACCAGGACCGTGGCTACCTCGGCGGAGGAACGCCGCTCGTTTTCCCTCACGGATGATGAGGTGCTGACGCTCGCCCGCTGGGCACGTGACATAGACCGGCACTATGGCAAACCCATGGATGTAGAATGGGCCAAGGACGGAGAAAGCGGTGCTTTGTTCATCGTACAGGCCCGTCCCGAGACCGTGGAATCTCAGAAAGAGGCTGGCTCGCTGAAGAGCTACCGTCTCAAGGAGAAGGGTAAGGAGTTGCTGAGCGGTCTGAGCATAGGGCAGGCCATCGTGGCCGGTCAGACACAGGTGATCAAGAGCGCGAGCGAGATCGGCCGGTTCCAGGACGGCTCCATCCTGGTAACAGAGATGACGGACCC
>PWRA01000112.1 GCA_003556385.1 Dehalococcoidia bacterium
AATACGGATCGTTTCCTTGACTCAGGGGGGTGAATGTGTCATATTCCGGTTTGACCTGTCCGATGCGACAAGAGTGACATAGCTTCCCGGGTCGCCGATGGCATATATATGACGGATATGACGACAGCCGCCCTGGAACAACTGAACCAGAGGGAACTGGCCCATTACACCGTTGACGTGTTGCGGCGGACAATACTGCATTATGGCATATGGTTTAACGAGATCGTCCACCAGTTAGGCCTGGAGGAAGCCATCCGGGTCGAGCAAGAGGTGTCGGCCTCGATCTTTCCTCTGGCCACCAACCGACTGGGCCGCACTCTGGGCTTCCGAACTACCGAAGGCCTGCCGTCGTTCCTGGTCGACATGGACAAGGAGAAACTCATGAGCCTTATAGACGCCATGTCCGTTAACTGGCTGGCGAACGACGGACTGTGGTTCCAGGCAGTCGAGAACAACCACGATATGTACACCGGGAAGAGGTGCAATGACACCTGCTGGACCAGGTATTCGCCTGTGGAGGCGGCCATGATCAAGTCGTTCTTGCACCTTCCCGAGCAGAGCGGGCTGGACGGCCTGGAGCAGGCCCTTGACTTCCGGCTCTACGCACGCATTAACGAGCAGACAAGCGAAAGGTCGGGCAACGACCTGGTCTTCCGTATGGTCAAATGCCGGGTTCAGGAATCACGAAGGCGTAAGGGTCTTCCGGACTACCCCTGCAAGTCGGCCGGTACGGTGGAGTATCGAGCATTTGCCAGGACGATAGACTCCAGAATAGAGACCGAGTGCGTCGGCTGTCCTCCCGATGAGAACCTCGAAGGATTCGCCTGCGCATGGCGGTTCTTCATTCCCGAGAAACCGCCTGGCTTTGACTTCATTGGCGATGAACGACCAGGCCATGGATAAGGACACGAGATGGCTCCGGAGGGTATATGAAAAGCTTAGTAGCCTATTATTCTCTGACAGGCAAAACCAAGCTGGTAGCTCAAGCTATCGCCGAAACGCTTGATGCAACACTACTGGAGATCACGGAGACAAGACCCAGAAGGCCGGGGTTCGCCATCTATCTGACCGGCGGCTTCGCCGCCTTAACGAACAGGGGCAGTGAGATTAGCCCCTCAGACATCGACCTGAAGCAATATGACACGATATTCTTGGGCTGCCCGGTCTGGTCGTTCAGACCGGCGCCCGCTATTAACTCATTTATATACCAGACCGACTTTGAAGGGCGTCGCGTTGTTCCATTCGTTACTATGGGTGGCTCCGACGCACGAAAAGCCCTGGACAACATGACTGCCAAAATCGAGAGAAGAAACGGAAAGGTAGCAGGCTCCTTTGCTCTGACCTCAGATAAGTCGTCGGACGAAGATCTGATAGCGCGGGCCAGGGAGGCTGCTAGTGAGTATTCGGTCCAGACACCATGAATCGATACGGCATTTGCCGCGTGTTTCCGGCCATCGAAAGGACTGGGGCGCGTCAACGACTTGATGGGCACGAGGACACGAGCTCGGTAACTGGATCCTGCAGTCGGACAGGGCCATCATTGAGATAGAGCCTTGAAGGCGGTCGGACAGCCAGTAGAGCGTCCCGCAGAAGGAGGAATACATGGCAGACGAAGAGAGGCGCTGGTATCACCGTCGGGGGTCGCCCATCCTTGTAGGCCCCATCTGGTTCATAGGGTGGTTGTTCACCATCGGTTACGCGAATCTGGTCTGGTGGGAGATCCTGCTTGCCATCATAGTATGGCCTTACTTCCTGGGTCTGGCAGTATCATAGCGGTTTGATAGGCCCTGCCCACTCTATCCAGCGAGCATGGTGTCTCGACTCGCACCCATTGTCAGCAGATTGACAATCCACCGCAAGGGGATTAGTATCATATTGCCGCAACAATCCTGAGCCAACTGAAGGAGGAATCATGTCAGAGGAACAGAAATCAGAGAGCAAGCGGGCCACTGATACCTTCGCCGGGATGTTGAGAGCCTTCGGGCAGGCACTGGAGGAGGTATTCGATGACCCGCAACTCAAACAGAGCGCGAGGGAGTTTGCGGACAGTGCCGTTGATTCAGCGAGAACTCTGGCCGGCAGATTTGGCGACGACGATGTCAAAGCGAAATTCCGAGAGGTAGGCAGGGCGGCAGAAGAATTTGGCAGGAGCGTGGAGGCTTATTTCGAGGAGGGGAAGGCAGAGAGACGAGAGTGACTCCCCAGTGCAGCGGTTGTCGTGCAACGGGAGCCACAGGACAGGCAGTATAGACATATGAGACGCGCTATAGCGCGCAGAGGTCGCCGTGCCACGTAGAAAGAAGCCCGTCTCCTTCCGCATTTCGGAGGTGTCGCGCGTGGTCGGCGCCACTCAAGATCAGCTCACCTATTGGGACAAGACAGGGCTGGTGAGTCCCAGTGTGAAGCCTGCGTCCGGGAGAGGTTCGCGACGTCTCTACTCCGTAGAGGACATCTTCGAACTGAAGATCCTCGTGAAACTGCTGGATAGCTCGCTCACTCTGCAACGGATACGCTCGAGCTTCCGCTTCATACGCGGTCAGTCCAGGGATCTGGCATCCCTGGTTGTGTTCACGGATGGAAAGACGGTGTACTTCTACGAGGACCACACCGCGCTGGTGGACACGCTGAAAGAGGGCCAGATGGTATTACGTATTGCAGTCCAGGACCTGATTTCGGAAGCAGAGGCCAGGTTGACCGACGGCCGATGAGCAGCGGACACGCCGATCACCCTGAAACCCTTTCGTACAGATAGGTCACCGGCGCAAACGCATGCCGCCTTGGCAGACAACTCCGAGATGAATGGAGCCATACCGGACAGCAGATCGATTAGAGCCGTTGCGCTACCCGTGACGCGTGCTGGCACAAAATCGGCCCAGGTGATACTATTTGCTATGAAGGTGGCAAAGGAGGGTATGAGCATGTGCAAAACGTGCAGACGTCACCATCCGGAACTATACCCCGAGAAGCAGGCAGAGAAACCGGAAAAAGAGAAGGAACCGTCTCCTAAGCGGAAGTAGGACACCGCTGGAAGTGGCAGCGGCTGGATTTGAACCAGCGACCAAAGGCTTATGAGTCCTCTGCTCTACCCCTGAGCTACGCTGCCCGCCGATAGTCTAACACCCGCCCGAACGAGCGGTCAAATTGTCATCGTTTGCCCTTGACACGGCGGCGGCTAATATAGTACAAGTTACCACTGGCGGAGAGCCACACCGGGTGCGCGCGCCGACACGGCGCGGTACGAGACAGCGTATCTCAGACCGTCAGCGAAGCGCGACTGAGTCGGACAGTATCACTCGAGTGCCGCGCAAAGAAGTCACGATAGAAAGGAAGCCAGAGCATGAACGGAAGCGAGACCTTTGAACAGTTGAAGAAGCTGATAGTAGATCTGCTCGATGTCGATGAGTCACAAGTGGTGTTGGAAGCATCGTTTGCCGACGACCTTGACGCTGACAGTCTGGACATTATTGAGCTGATAACCGCCGTGGAAGACGCTTTTAAGATCGAGATTCCGGATGAAGACACCGAGAGACTACAGACCGTTCAGGACGCACTTGACTACATTGAATCACGGATCTAGGGCCACCCTCTCATCAGAACTGGCTTCTGCGCTGCCCTTCAAGATCTGCCATATCCACCACGGCAACAGCAAATGACACCGGAAATCTTCTCATGCCGGTCAACCGGCATCAGATAACCATGAGCAAGGCACTAAGAAGAAGGGTAGTGATTACCGGACTTGGTGCAGTCACTCCACTCGCCGTCGGCGTCGAGGAGTCCTGGCGGAAGCTGTGCCGTGGCGAATCGGGTGTAGCCAGAATCACGAAGTTCGACACTTCCAACCTTAAGGTCCAGATTGCTGCTGAGGTCAAGGATTTCCATCCGGAAGACTTCATGGAGAGAAAGAAGGCCAGGAGGACAGATCCCTTTACCCAGTACACGCTGGCGGCTACCCGCATGGCTCTGGATGATGCCGGGCTCGTCATAGGCGGGGGTAATGACGACAGGGTGGGAGTGGTGCTGGGCTCCTGCGCAGGGGGGATGACAACGTATAATGAGAACCTCCTCGCCCTTTACAATGAAGGAGCAGAGAAGGTCTCGCCCTTCTTCATCCCATCGTTTATCGCCAACATGGCGGCCGGGGAGGTCGCCATGGCAGTCGGCGCCCGGGGACCCAGCAAGTGCGTGGTGACCGCCTGTGCCAGCGCCACCCACTGCATCGGCGATGCCTTCAGGCACATTCAGTATGGCGAGGCAGATGCCATGATCGCGGGAGGAGGCGATGCCTACGTCATCGCCATAGCCATCGCCGGTTTCGACAGAATGAGGGCCCTATCCCGAAGGAACAGCGCACCCGAGAAGGCGAGTCGCCCCTTTGATAGGGACCGCGACGGGTTTGTGACAGGTGAAGGTGCTGGAGTTCTCATTCTGGAGGAGATGGAGTCTGCCATACGCAGAGGGGCCAGAATCTATGCCGAACTCCCGGGCTACGGCTGCAACATCGATGGTCTTCACATAACCGAGCCGGATCCCGATAACCAGGCCCGGTGTATTGGCATGGCTCTGGCCGATGCGGCTATCTCTCCCGATGAGGTCGATTACGTCAACGCCCACGGAACGTCCACCATCCTCAATGATGTGTCCGAGACCAAAGCCATCAAGATGATACTCGGCAAACAGAGCAGAACAGTCGCCGTCAGTTCAAACAAGTCCATGATCGGACACCTACTGGGAGCAGCCGGCGCAGTCGAGGCCATATTCACCGTCCTCGCCATCAGAGACGGGATCATGCCACCAACCATGAACTACGATACACCGGACCCCGAGTGCGACCTGGATTACGTGCCGAACACAGCCAGGAAGGCGGAGGTGAAGGTGGCTCTCTCCAACTCGTTCGGTTTCGGAGGAGCCAACGCTGCCCTGCTTTTCAAACAGTTCGAAGAATGACCGGCGTCCAAGCAAGCCGAGACAGGGGAGTAGAGACGCATGCGCACGACCCGGCCATGATTTGGGCTTCCGTGTTACCGCGAGGGGCAGAACTTCCGCCGCAAGGCGGTATTTGATACAATACCTCCACCTGGGGCTGTAGCTCAATTGGGAGAGCGCCTCCCTTGCACGGAGGAGGTCAGGGGTTCGACTCCCCTCAGCTCCATTTCCGCTCCGCCAGCTACCAGACGGAGTACCCGACCGCATCATGCCTTGACAACGGGCGTAACCGTGGCTCCGGGATCGGGGGCATAGTCCACTGATGCGCCGGTCCGACCGGGCCTTGTCGATACGGGTACGCCGTCCATCAGGAGGTTGGGTCTTAATAGCAGGGGCAAGAATGGATGGCGTTCAGCAGGTCGGCTCCGCGATTGCGTCGCACGAATCCGGTGTCACCTGATTTCCCGGGGACTACCCAA
>PWRA01000171.1 GCA_003556385.1 Dehalococcoidia bacterium
TCAGGATCGGAGACTGGGTCACCGTGCAGCGGGCGGGCGAGGTCATACCTGAGATCGTGGGGCCCGTGGTCAGCCGCCGTACAGGCAACGAGAGAGTCTTCACCATGCCCGCCCATTGTCCTGTCTGCGGAAGCGAGGTGATAAGGCCCGAAGGCGAAGCCATGCATCGCTGCACGAACACCGCCTGCCCTTCTCAAGCGCTGGAGAAGATCAAGCACTTCGTAAGCCGGGGGGCAATGGATATAGACGGCGTCGGTGAGAAGCTGTGTCGGACCCTGTTTGAGGCCGACATGGTCAAGGACGGCGCCGATCTATACTATCTTGACAGGGAGCAACTCCTAAGCCTTGAGCGCATGGCTGAGAAGATCGTCGCCAACATACTGAGCTCAATCGAAGAGAGCAAGAACAGGCCCCTGGCCAGGGTCATCTTTGCCCTGGGCATCCCGCACGTGGGCGACCAGTATGCCGAGCTACTGGCAGAGCACTTCCATAGCATGGACAAACTCGGCGCGGCGGCCGAGGAAGACCTGCTGTCTCTTCCCACGATCGGCCCCAAGATCGCCGAAAGCATCGTTGCCTTCTTCCGACAGGAGGGCAACAGAAATATCATCGAGAAACTCAGGAAGGCCGGAGTGAGGCTGGCAGAAGAAGAACCCGAGGAGGGCGAATCCGGAGACTCTCCGCTCGCCGGCCTGGAGTTTGTTCTTACCGGCAAGCTGGACTCGTTCACTCGTCCCGAGGCAGAGGCAAAGATAAAGGCCCTCGGCGGCAGGGCGGGCTCGGATGTCACCAGGAGGACTTCCTACGTGGTGGTGGGCGCCGACCCCGGCTCCAAGCTGGCCAAAGCCCAGAAGCTGGGCATACCGACGCTGAGTGAGGCCGATTTTCTGAAGATGCTGCCTGAAGGAGCGCACGGCTCCCGTAAGACTTGATGGCCTTCCACAGTGCTGACCGTACAGTGGCCCCGGCCGTCTACGGAGTACCCTGCTACCCAGCCTCTTGCGGGCAGGCCTCCGGGCTCTAGCGCCGGTGAGGTCTCCTAGGCCGAATCCTCAATGGCAGTCAGCGCCCGCGCCGCAGTTTCTTCTTCTGACCAGACAAGGTGAAACGCCCGCTTTATCCGCTCGAGATAGCCCATCCAACCCGCAATGCGGGGATCATAGAACAGATGGGCCGTGGCAAGGATCGCGCCCAGCGTGCCAAGCTCCGGGTTCTGATGCTCCGCCACGAATCGCTCCGACCAAACACGTAGCGGGGATATCTTCACGTGTCCCAGGGCCAGGCGCTCGATCTGCTCGGGCTGTGCTGCGAACCGCATGAACTCAGCCGCTCCTTCCGGATGCCGACATCCCAGGGGAATGCTCAGCACATCCGCAACGATGAGGGCTGAGGGCTTCTGCATCGCCGTGGGAAACGCAGCAGGCTTCCAGTCTACACCGGGTGCCCGGAGCAGTCGTCGCACCAACCAGTCGCCTTCAAACACCATCGCGACCTCGCCCGACAGGAACGGGTCGGGGTCCCGGGCCCCGATAGGGTTAAGCGGTTGCGCGAACTCCATCGGATCGCAACGGCAACGGAGAGAAGCTACCCATTCATAGGAGCGTATATTTGCCGGAAGAGCGGGGGTGAATGTGCCGCGCTCATCCAGCCAGGAGCCCCCGAAGCACCAGGCCCATGCCTGGGGCCACCAGCCGGGATAGGTGGGCACAAACCCCACCTTCCCCTGTCCGCACATTTCGTCAAGACAGGCATCGAACTCCCAAAGCTGTGCAGGAACGCAGCCGCCATCCAACCGGGTCCCCTGCACTGCCGCCAGATTGACATAGAGTGTGACGACATCACCCGACACCGGCACGCCGTATAGCCGGCCATCACACCTGCCGAGTTCAAGGAACGAATCCCGGTAGCCCGTGCCGGCGAGTCGAGCAGTTCCCATGAACTGCTCAAGCGGCGCCAGCGCTTTCTGGGCGGCAAGATCGGCTATCTGGTGGTCCTCCAGGCCGATCAGGTCCGGAGCAACGCCCTGCTCATGGGCTCTCAGGAACTTCGGCAGGTCGGGACTGGCTGCCCAATCGCCGGCCTCAACCATAACCACTTCATACTTGCGCTGACTTGCGTTGAACGAGCGCACAATCTCGGCCATCGTGTCCCATTCATGCCCACCCCATTTCTCCCAGTACTGTAGCTTTATCCGGGCCATATCCCGTCTCCGGAGCTCGCCCGCGCAAACCGTTGCCCCGGGCAAGCCGCGCACGCGATATTTGTACAATCTTAGGCGGTCGACTGTCAACAGGTCCTACTGCCCGAAGGAGATGCTGTGCACACTGCACGCACTAGACCATGAGTAGTAGCTGCCACAGGACATTTGCTCGCGACCGAGACCGGCAGCGCTCGCTCAATCAGCCTCTATTACGCTTGACTGGCGCATGTTGAGGGTATACACTCTTAGGGGAAATCGCGGAGCTGAGACGCCGAACCATGGGTGGTTTGCTCAGCTCACGAATAGCCGCTCGGCGAGGGCCACATGCTGCCAGGAGGCGATGAGGGATACCACCCTGGCAGGACTCGTCGATCCAAGCAGCGTCAGACGTGACTGAACCATAGATCGCTAGCGACGGGTCCTGACCTGTCGCCCGGCGCTGAGGCAAGACAACATGAAGATACGGCCGTACCGTGAGACCGACATACCGGAGATTACCGGCCTCGTCAACGACGTCCTACGCGGATCGCACGAGTTCATCCCCCGGGCCGAAGAGGAGATGCGGGAACGGCTGGCAGGCGCGAGCTGTGTTCTGCTGGCTAGAGATGAGGAAGAGCATATCGCGGGTCTGGCCTACCTGCGTCAGGACTGGTACGGCGAGACGCTGACTCTGTCTATCCTGCCGGGCTGTAACCAGGACGAGATCGCCGGGCTCCTGCTTCCGATTATCGAGCCCCAGAACAAGACCGGCACAGTGAGCACCGGAGCAGATCCGGGGGACCAGGCGACGCTGGCCTTGTTCAACTCCAGGGGGTACACGAGGGAGAGCAGCCTGTGTCAGCTGATAGCCCGTCTCGACTACCCGCGAGCACTGCCGCAGGTAGGTGCCGGCTATGTCGTTCGGAGCCTCAGACCTGATGAGGAAGACGAGCTCGTTAGACTGGCAAATGCTGCCTACCAGGGGGAGAGGCTACGGCCGGGGATTCTAGCCAGATGGAAAGAGGGCGACCCAGCGTTCGACGCAGACATGGTACAGGTGGCGGAATACGATGGCCAGCTAGTGGCACTGGTCGCAGCGCGATCAGATGGTGCGTTCAACAGGCACTACCACGCCAAGCGGGGCTATCTCGGGCCTGCAGGCACACTGCCGGCTCATCAGGGCAATAACTTGAGCAAGGCACTCACCGCCCGGGCCATGAACGTGTTGAGGGAGCGCGGAATGCAGACAGCCTGTCTCCACACTTGGGACAGGAACTCCCCGGCCGTGGCAGTTGCGATAAGCCTCGGCTTCCGCGTGGAGCACGAGTTCCTGATCCTGCAGAGGACGTTCGGCTAGGCGGGCGTGAGAAGAGCATCCTGAGAGCAGGTGACACACCGTCGTCAGTCGCTGGAATCATATTCCCGAGGCGGAAGACATGAAGCTACGAAAGTATTCTGAGACCGAGATCCCGGAACTCGTGAGCATCGTTAACGAAGCCGACAAGGATGAATACGAGTTCATTCCCTACACCGACGAGGACCTGCAGGCCGAACTCAGGCCCGCCAGCACCATCCTGCTCGCCACAGATGGGCAAGACCGGATCGTCGGGCTCGCCTACCTGCGCCAGGACTGGTATGGCGAGACCGTCACTACCTGCGCCCGGCCGGGCACAGACTGGGAGGAAATAGAGAGCTTTCTGCTGACTGCCATCGAACCCCATAACAGGACCGGGCACATCACCACGTCAGTAGACCCGGAGGATAAGGAAAGGATCGCCTTCTTTACCGCCAGAGGATACCGTGCCCGCAGCAGCCTGTACCAGATGGTCGTTGACCTTGACCGACCGGCGCCCTCGCTTGGGTTGCCTGATGGCTACACCATCCGCAGCCTTAAGCCAGACGAGGAGGAGCGACTGATCAAGCTGGCGAATGCCGCCTACAACAGCGACAGGCTACAGCCGGGGATACTGGCCAGGTGGCAGGCGAGAGACCCCGACTTCAGGGCAGATTGGGTGCATGTGGCAGAACATGCAGAAGAGCTGGTCGCGATGGTGAGAGGGTGCTCGGACCGGGATTACAACGAGCACTTCAACGCCCGGCGCGGCTATCTCGGTCCCGCGGCCACCCTGCCCGACCACAGGGGCAAGGGCCTGAGCAAGGTCCTCACCGCCCGGGCCATGGATTCGCTCCGTCAACACGGAATGCACACAGCCTGCCTCTACACCTGGTCGGGTAATCCCCCCGCCGTGGAGCTCACGAAACACCTGGGCTTCCGACTGGGCCACGAATGGAAGATCATGCACCAGAGCTTTCGCTGAACATGCGGGATAGTCTGCTATCACGCCGCTGATGATGGTCTGTTCGCAGGCGTCCCACACAAACCGAACCTGGCTATTGTCGTTATTAGCAGAATTTCGGGGCCTTCACTCATCGGAAAGCGAGGATTTGACAATATGCGCGTTTGTCTGCTTCCAATCAAGACCGAACCCCGTAACCCGGCAGCGAACTTCGAGCGCCTGGTGCAGCGTCTGGATGAAATAGCGCCTGAGCGGCCGGATTTGATCTGCCTGCCCGAGGGAGGTATAACGGGCTACCTGTACGAGGAATCTGATTTTGCACGCTTCGCGGAAAGCGTACCGGGGCCCACCACCGAGCAAATGGGGCAGCTTGCCAGAAGGCACCGGGCGTATTTCTGCTTCGGAGTGTTAGAGCGTGCGGAGTCGGGCGTATACAACTCAGCGGTGCTCCTTGACAGGGCGGGCAGGATCATCCTCAGGCACCGCAAGGTGGAGGAGAAACCGCCCTTCATTATCGGCGATACTGTAGACAACGTTGACAGCGACCTGGGACGGCTCGGAATCCTGATCTGCGGCGACCTGTTCGACGAGGAGACGGTACACGAGCTGGACCCATCCCTGGATCTTCTGCTTGTCCCCATGTCACGCCCTTTCAGCGAAAGCATGCCGGACATCAACCACTGGATTTCACGCGAACGTCAAATGTACCTGGAAGCCGTTAGAGGTGCGGGGGTGACCACGCTGATCGTAAATGCCCTTGAGATCAACACGGACGACCCGTCTTTCGGTAGCGCGATGATCGTCAGCGCCGATGGAGAACTCTTGGCCGAGTCGCCGCTCGGTACCGACACGCCTCTGATCCGGGATTTCAGTGCAGGTGGGTCTTGAGGGATAGATATGTGCATGAAAGAGATGCACAGGA
>PWRA01000021.1 GCA_003556385.1 Dehalococcoidia bacterium
CTGCCCCATGGAGGCGCCCCTGCCCCCTCCCCTCTTCCCCGATGCAATAAACAGGCAGGAGTTCAGCAATGAGAGGTGGATCGAGATCCCAGATGAGGTGCAGGATGTCTACCGCACGTGGAGACCGACCATGCTACACCGGGCATACAGACTGGAGCAAGAGCTCGGTACACCGGCGAAGATCTTCTACAAGTACGAGGGGACCAGCCAGGCCGGCAGTCACAAGCCGAACACGGCTGTGGCCCAGGCCTACTACAGCAAGAAAGAAGGTGTCAGACGACTGGCCACCGAGACCGGTGCCGGACAATGGGGCAGTGCCCTGTCCATGGGGTGTGCATTCTTCGGACTTGAGTGCAAAGTCTACATGGTCAAGGCCAGCTATTACCAGAAGCCCTATCGCCGCATCCTGATGGAGACATGGGGTGCGAAGATAGTGCCCAGTCCCAGCCCCGATACCGAGGTGGGGAGGAAGATACTGCAGGAGGACCCTGAGTGTCCGGGAAGCCTAGGTATTGCGATCAGCGAGGCACTGGAGGACGCCTTCGTCCACGATGATACCAAGTACTCGATAGGGAGCGTCGCCAACCACGTTCTGCTGCACCAGACCATCATCGGTGAGGAGACACGAAAGCAGATGGAGATGGCCGATGCCTATCCCGACATTATCGTGGGCAACGTCGGGGGCGGCTCCAACTTCGCGGGCCAGTTCATCCCCTGGATCAGGGACAAGATCAGCGGCAAGAAGCCCGACATGCGCATCATATGCGTTGAGCCCGAGGCGTGTCCCACCATGACCAAGGGGCCGTACACCTGGGACTACGGCGACGCAGCCGGGCTTGCCCCCATTCTCAAGATGCATACGCTGGGGCACGGCTTCATACCGGCACCAGTGCACGCGGGTGGATTGCGTTACCACGGCATGGCGCCTATCATATGCCATCTCCACAAGTTGGGTTTTGTTGAGGCACAGGCTGTGCATCAGACTGCCACCTTTGAGGCAGGTGTCAGATTCGCCCGTGCAGAGGGCATCATCCCCGCGCCCGAGGCGTGCCATAACACCAGTGTGGCTATCGATGAGGCCCTTCATTGCAGAGAGGCGGGCCAATCAAAGACGATTCTGATCGCGCTGAGCGGACACGGTCACTTTGACCTGGCAGCGTACGATGAGTATCTGTCGGGGAGGCTTGAGGACTATGAGTATCCCGCTGAGAGAGTGACGGCGGCTCTCGCCGAACTACCAGAGGTGGACTGAACATGAGACCGGGCGCCAGGCAGCGAACGCCGTGGCGCCCGGTGTGACGCGCCGGGGATATGTGATGACTGGTAGAGGGGCCGACCGATGGGGTCGCTGGTACCGATTATAGCGTAATGGTCATGTCCTCGTAGCCGAGGCTTATATCTGCGTCCAGGTCGCGTGCTACTTGAGCCACTTCTTCCTTGATGTCCCGCTCGAACGGATTGCCGATGTGGATAACAAGCACGCGCGGCAGATATCCCTTGAGCTGGCGAAACTGAACCAGTTCTTCCTTCAGCAACCGCGCACACATATGCCCGGCCTGTCTGAGCCTCTCTTCATATCTGTTCGGTCCGGCGACCTCGGTGATGAGTAGCTGCGGAGAGATGTGCTGCCAGCAGTCGGCAAGCCCCGCCGTGGTGTCGCCGGTGTAGAACAGGCTCTTGCCGTCCGACGAACTGACCTGATAGCCGATCGCCGGCACCGAGTGCCTTACGGGCAGCGGCAGAACACTGTACCCGTCAACGGATTCGCTGCTATAGGGCTCGACGGGCTCTAGTATGAGCGTGGGGTTTTCCTTGCTGGGGTATTCGAGGAAATTGAGATACATCTTCCCGTCAAGCAGATAATCGGTAAGGATGTCGAGCGTGTGGGCTAGGGCCCGGACCATCAGTTGCCCCTGCCAGAAGAAACCAGTATTCGCAGTGAGTGTCACCAGGTCCCGGGTATGGTCGAAGTGTTGATGGGTAAGTAGTACGGTCTTGATTTTCTTCTGTTCGCCGAGTGAGAGGCTGGCGGTAACTCCCCCGGCGTCCAGGATCGTGCTCTCGTCGATCAGCAGGGAGGTTAATCGCGCCCCTTGCGCCTCAGACATATGGGCGCCCAGGATTCGAATCTCCACAGCTTAGCTTTCCAGGAGTCTGTCAGTGGCGCCGATGAATGTTTGCCACTGGGTAAGCTCTTCGGCCAGAAACTGCCGCCCCTTCTCCGTCAACGCGTAACAGCGGCGCTTTTGCCTGGTGACCTGCTCCCATGAACTCAGGACAAGGCCTCTTTGCTCCAGTCGGCGCAGAGCCGAGTAGAGCGTGCTTGCAGTGAGGTCGAAATAGCCCTCACTCCTTCTTTCCAGCTCACGCGCGATCTCATAGCCGTGTACGGGAAAGTCGGCGATTATCAGGAGGAGCAAAGGCTCCACAATCCCCCGCAGCAATTGACCAACGTAGCTCTTAGTCATCGCTATTTCAGTATATCATGGCAAGGACATTAAGTCATCCTCTCATGGGGAGTGATGGAAATAATTCTGCGGCCATATTGTAGCATTGTCGGGGTGTGTCGGTGGCACACCAATCACTGCTCGCTGTGGCCATGAAACCCGTCAGCGTAACGGCCATCGGTGAGGCCCTGTCTTATCTGCTCCAGAAGATGGGGGTGGTATCTCCGGAACTGTTCCAGAATCGCCTCGCCCCGCTCTCTCGTCCAGACTACCCCGCGCATTACCAGGTCTGCATTATAGACAGACTGCGCGTACCGCGGCTAGGTGTGGTCTACGGCGCAGTCGCCTGATCCACCCTTCAGTGTTTCCACCGCATGGGGCAGTGCCGGCAATATAGCTTCCAGGCATTCACGGACCCCCTTCGGACTTCCCGGCAGGTTGATGACCAGGCATTTCCCACGAGTGCCGACAACGGCGCGGCTGAGCATGGCCATGGGAGTCTTCTTAAGGCTTTCCGCTCTCATCGCCTCGGCAAAACCGGGAACAACTCTATCCACCACGGAAAGGGTGGCCTCCGGGGTGACGTCTCTGAGAGTAAGGCCTGTTCCGCCGGTAGTAATGAGAACGTCCAGCAACCCTCCGTCGGCCCACAGGGCAAGCTTTTCGGCGATGAGCGTCTGCTCGTCAGGGACAATGTCGTAGTTGAGAACGCGGGCGCCTGTCGCGGAGAGAATCTCGCGAGCTACCTGCCCGCTCTTGTCTTCGCGTCCCCCCGCTGCGCCCTGGTCACTGACCGTCAGTATGCCTGCGGTGAGCTTCATCTTCTCGATAGTCCTTCTGCCGCCTGATGGACTGCGGAGCGGTCTTGCCTGGAGGCCGAGATAGGAAAGTCCCCTCTATGAAATCAGCGATCGCCAGTACATCACCCCACTGAAGCTGAGTGACACCGATTTCCAATGAGCCGTCTGTTATGACGGCGGCAAGATCACCGGGCGAACACAACAGCTCGGCACCGAACTCTCTCCTGTGTACTTCGATCTTGGGGGTCGCGCCCTCCTTGAATCCCTCGGCCAGTATGAGATCGAACCGAGGACCGAGGATGTCCATGACTTCCTGCATGTCAAGGTCGTGGTCTGTACTCTTAGTGAAGGCGAGCCTGCCCGGCGAACTGACAAACACGGCATCGCTGCCCGCCTGTGAGAATCTCCAGCTGTCCTTTCCGGGCGTGTCGATCTCCACGGGCCGCCGGGTATGCTTGAGGGCAGCGACCCTGTATCCTCTACCCTTGAACTCCGCGATCAGTTGCTCCATGAGCATTGTCTTGCCCGAGCCGGACCTACCCACGATAGAAACAACAGGCAGCATATGTGTTTTCCCCTACTAATGTGTCCAGTCCAGCATCTGCACCTCGATCGTATCCCCGGGAGTGACGCGAGCAATGGTCTCGGGGATGACCGCCAGGCCGTTGGCCCTGGCCATCGATGTGAGGATTCCCGAACCCTGGGGACCGGCCAGCGACGCGTAGTAGCGCCCGTCGCGCTGCGTCACGGCCACCCTGGTAAAGACGCAGCGTCCATCGGTATTCACAACCTCGTCCTCGATGATGGCGCGGACCGTCGGCTTTGCCAGATCCTGTCTGCCCATCATCTTCAGTATAGCCGGACGGGCAAACTGTTCGAACGTGATCATGGAGCTGACGGGGTTGCCCGGCAGGCCGAGATGGGGCACCTTCCTCTCTCGTCCTTGTTCCATGCTTGACATGGTCCCGAAGGCCAGGGGCTTGCCGGGCTTCATACGTACCGTCCAGAAGCCGATCTCGCCTCGCTGTGCCAGGACGTCTTTGACCATATCATAATATCCCCTGGAGACACCGCCCGAGGTGATGAGCATGTCCGCAGCCATCCCTTCGTCGATCTTCTCGGTGAGGGACCTGATCGAGTCCCGTCCTATGCCCAGGATCCGGGGGATTCCGCCATAGCGGGATACTTCGCCCGCAATAGTGTAGTTGTTGCTGTCATAGATCTTGCCCGGGCTCAGCGACTGGTCGACGTCGACCAGTTCATCTCCCGTGGCCAGAATAGCGACGACCGGACGGCGAATAACCAGCACGGTGGGATGGCCCACCGAGGCCAGTACCCCTATCTCCTGTGGGCGAAGCACCGTACCTCTCTTAAGAACCAGGTCTCCCCTGGCAATGTCCTCGCCTTTTAAGCGAACATGCCGGCCCTGTTTCGCCGGCCGGCGTATTCCGATCTGCGTCAGGCTACCCCCGGACGATCTGCGGCTCAATTCGTCGGTATCCTCGAACTGGACGACGGTATCGGCGCCCTGGGGAAGCGGCGCCCCCGTCATGATGCGGATGGCTGTCCCCGGCCTGACCGTCTCCTGTGGGATAGAGCCCGCGGCGACCTCTCCGATAACGGTCAGGTGTCTGGGGGACGATTCATCGGCGCCGTGTGTATCCCCGGCCTGGACCGCGTAGCCGTCCATGGCAGAATTGTCCAGCGGAGGCACATCTATGGCGGAATGCACATCCTCGGCCAGCACCCGGCCCAGGCACTCGAGGATGGGTTTGCGTTCGGGTTCAAGAACGTCGATATGGCTCAGAATTCTTTCGAGGGCTTCTTCTACCGAAATCATGACTGGAACTCCCGGACCGTATTATAGGTTATCTCTCTTCTTTTCACCAATGACGGCCCCTCAATGGTGTGGCCGGGATGCAGTGCCCCGGTGAGGAAGGTGTCTTCCACAGGGCCGCTTTGCCTTCGGCACTGATCTCAATCTATAATACTGCGTCATGTTGCGAGGTATCGGCCAGTGACCGACGCTCTCGTAGGCCTGACCGTACTCTTCCCTATC
>PWRA01000104.1 GCA_003556385.1 Dehalococcoidia bacterium
ATCCGTCGCAGACATACATCCCTACCGAGTCGTTGTCGGACACCGTGGACCCCCTGACCTTCACATCTGCCGGGCCCGACCACTGCTCTCCCGGTATACCTATCACGATACCTGCCCCCGAGGCCAGAACCCCGAAGCCCCCGTTGGGCTTCATCCCCGTGATCGTGCAACCGTCGAGGTCGGCCTCGGCGTCCCACACGATGACCCCTGCCATCGAGTTCTTGACGGTGACTGCTAACAGATCCACGCGGGACGCGCCCTCATCGCCGATGATGGCTACGCCCGCCCCTAACTGCGCACCGACTGTGTTCTCGACGGTCAGGTTCACCACTCTGCCCGTGCTATTGACGTAGGCGATTCCTACGACCACGTCTCCCTCAGTCAGGGCGGCTCCGTTGAAACCGATGCCGCTGATGACGATGTCCTGCGAGTCCTTCACCGCGGCCATGCTCCATGCGTCCTCTATGGGACCGCGGTTGATCGAAGTGACGTTCGCGCTGGTAACCGTTGCTCCCTCGGTGCTCACTATGCTTATCCTCTGCCTTCCCAGCACCTGGAAGCCGTCGTATTCTCCTGCCGCTACCACGATTGTGGTGCCCGGCACCGCAGCATCAACCGCCTCCTGGATGGTGGGATAATCGTCCGGCACATCGATGATGTTTGGGTACCCACCGAATTCCGAGCCTTCGACCGCCGCTGTTGGCCCCGTCACCGCTCCCATGCTCAACACCAATGCCAGGGCAAAAAAGGTACATAGAATCCTTTTCATTTTACTCTCCTCCTTCGTGTTGATCTCTTCTGCTTTTCGCCCCTCGACCGGGGGCACAATGATCAGCTAATATTCGACTCTATGTCCATAGGCATCACCTGCCCTCAAAAAACGGAGAACCGGCCTTCGTTGAAGGCCGGCTCCATGACAAGGTACCCCGCGTCGGTCGGGCTATCGGGTGCGGAGCGAACTCGCCCGCCGCTGGCCGCTGGTCCGGTTCCCCGCGATCGAATCACCATATCTCCTCCTTATCGGGGGTGTTGAGATAACGTCAAACATGTTTAGTTCATCACAATCATGATAGCAGACGAATGTTAAAATCCCGTTAAGAGCGGACACGTGTGATAGATTCTATGCCCCTACTATCGTTGTGAGGTTTTCGGCTGAGGCCGTTGAACAGGTCCACGAACTCCCTGACAGCGGCCGTTTGGCCTTGCCGATAGGACGGTTCCCGGACTGATAGACGGCAAAGCACGTGGGGTTCCGAAGAGAAGTACCCCTCACCGTTCAGGGGCACCTGCGAGATGCGGTTGTCCGGGCCGCGTCAGAATTCCTGTCTGTTCTCCAGCGCCTGCCCCAGCGTCAGGTCATCGGCATATTCCAGTTCAGCACCGAACGGTAGCCCGCGAGCCAGACGGGTGACCCGGATGCCCAGCGGCGCGATTATGCGCTGAAGGTACATGGCCATAGTCTCGCTCTCGACGTTGGGGTTGGTTGCTATGATCACTTCGGTCACGGAGCCATCTCGAAGCCGTGTCAGCAGGGGCTCTATCTTCAGGTCGTCGGGGCCGACACCCTGTGCCGGGTTTATGGTTCCATGAAGCACATGATAAACGCCGCTGTATTTGCCCGTGTGCTCGAGAGGGATTACATCTGAAGGTCTCTCCACAATACAGATCTTGGTGTGGTCGCGCTCCCTATCTTGACAGACGCGGCAAATGTCCGAATCGGTGCTGTTAAAGCACCGCGAACAAAGTCTAACCTTCTCCTTCAACGCCAGGATGGCCTCGGCCAGGGCCCTGGCTTCTTGATCGGAGTTACGCAGCAGATGATAGGTGAGCCTCTGAGCGCTCTTTGGCCCGATCCCGGGCAGTTTGTTGAACTCCTCGATTAGCCTGGCTATAGGTTCAGCGACATATCCCATTTCTCTCCAACTGTGTACGTTATCGTCCCGTCCTTACCTTGTTGTCTGCCCGGTCACCTCGTTATGCCTTTCACAGCGTAGTGTCCTTCTACTGTTCCCTTTCATCCTGTGCGTAACCCGGAACCTCCCCATTCGTTTCCCTCACCCTCGCGTGGGCGCCGGCAGGATGTGGCGCGGGTTTACAAGATCCGTTCCTAGAACAAGCCCGGTATATTGAGTCCGCCGGTTAGCTTGCCTAGATGCTTGCTGGCAAGCTCCTGCGACTTCGTAGTAGCCTCGTTAACGGCGGCCATGACCATGTCCTGCAGTAGCTCGACGTCTCCCGCCTCTACCACTTCGGGAGATATCTCCACCGAATGGACCTTCTGATGTCCGTCAATAACCACCTTGACCGCGCCGCCTCCGCTGGCGGCCTCCACGGTCATGCTACCCAGCTCTTCCTGGGCTTTAGCCAGTTGCGCTTGCAGTTTCTGGGCCTGACGCAGCATTGATTTGTCCATCTCCCTCCTTTCCTGCGGCTTCGCTCAGGACTAGTACTCCTCCTCGCTAATCCGCGCTCCCATCTCCAGCGCGGCCTTAACGACCGGATTCTCTGTCCTTGTTTCGGATGCGACCTCCCTCTTGTAGTCAACCAGGACACACCGTATCTTGTAGGGGCGTCCGAAGACCTGGGCAAGCTTCTTCTCCACCAGGTGACGGTACTTGGCGTCCTCGATCTTCTCCTTGTGGAAGGAGTAGTAGAAGCCGAGCACCAGCGTATCATCCTCAAGATCTACCGGATCACAGGCGCTACGTAGAAAGGCGTCCAGGTTGCCGCTGGACCCCTCTCCTCTCAAGGATCTGATGAACTCCTTCCAGCGGCCGCGGAGGTGAGTAATATCCTGAGGAGTCGCGTCGCCTGGAACCTCAGAACTATCGGGTGTGGCCACGCTCTCCGTATCCTCCCGGGCCACGGGAGGATCAGTGTTATGCGGCGCCGCAGCGACCTCGGCGTCATCCTGCGCCACCGGAGCCTCGGCGTGAAGGGGCGCCACAGGGACATCGGTTTTCTCCGGAGGCCCGGTTGTCTCGGTAACACCCGTCGCCCTTGACGGCTTGCCTGTCCTTGCCTGTTCTTGTCCCGGGCCTGGAGACAGGGCACAGTCCAGCAGGGCCAGTTCCAGCGGGAGGGCGGAGTAGTTGTCGGTACGAAAATCGAGGCCGGAGAAAGACTTGACGGCCTTCAGCAAGTAGTCCAGGGAGGTATCGGCTGCCAGTCTTCCCATCTCGGCCAGGTCCTCGCCCGTGACCTCCAGCGCCTCTTCGCACCGTGACTTGGCCAGCAACAACCCTCGAAGGTATTCTACCAGCCCCAGGTTGAACTGGCGGAAGTCAATACCATCGCTGTTGAGGCTATTGATAACCCTCAGTCCGGCGGCCATGTCCCTATCGACCACATGTCGCGCCAGTTGCCTGACCCGCGAGTCGCGGCTAATGCCGAGTTCGCCCTGCACTCGATCGAAGTCGATCCGATTGCCGTAGTAAGCGATCATCTGCTGCAGGATATTCTCAGCATCGCGCAGGCTCCCCGTAGCAGCTCGGGCAATAAGCATCAACGAATCGGCCTCGATCTCTATGCCCTCCTTCTCGCATATCAGCCTCAGTTTGTCCACTATCTCCGTCTGCCCCAGGCGGCGGAAGTTAAAGCGCTGACACCTGGACACAATGGTCGCTATCACCTTGTGTGCTTCTGTGGTGGCCAGGATGAAGATAACATGACGGGGCGGCTCCTCCAGCGTCTTCAACAGGGCATTGCAGGCCGCCTCGGTAAGCATGTGGACTTCGTCTATAATGTACACTTTGTAGCGAGCAAGGCTGGGGGTGTAGTTTGCCTTTTCCCGGAGACTGCGGATCTCGTCGATGCCGCGGTTGCTGGCGGCATCTATCTCTATTACATCCAGGGCTCTGCCCTCAGCGATTGCCTGGCACATGGCGCAGACACTGCACGGCTCGCCGCCTCTCTGGTCGGGACAATTCACTGCTTTGGCCAGGATGCGCGCCATGCTGGTCTTGCCTGTGCCGCGCGGACCACAGAAGAGGTAGGCGTGGGCCGTCCTGTCGCTCTCCACGGCGTGACGTAGAGTCTGAGTGACTGGCTCTTGCCCCAGCACCTCGCTCAGCGTCTGCGGCCGCCACTTGCGGTAGAAAACTCCAGAGCCCATTCTCAAAGCCTATTATACCATCCATCCGCCCGGTCTCGAAAGGAGATTAGTTCATCTGTCCGGACAGGATGGTACTGCATCGCTCTCTGGCCGCATGCGAGGTGCCCGCGCGCAGCGCGTTCTATCTTGCTCCACAAGAGTCTGCCGTGCTGCCGGAGCGTTGCAGAGCCCCCGGCCAGGATTTGACAATCCCAGAAGCGAAGTCTAGAGTACTATAAGGGGTGCGAAAGCTAGGATCCTGGTATACGGCCAGTGGAAAACAAAACCGCATTTCCGGCCGGATAACGGGCCGGCCCGGGGTCCGTAAGCCGGGACTTGATTCGGCCATTACGGTGGTGCAGCATGCGGAAAATCTCTGAGGGGCCGGTTAGACCGGAGCAGCCCGGGGGACTGGTTAAGTACGGGCTGAGCAGGGCGCTGGTCCTGGTTCTCATCCTCTTCGTCGTGCCGTATCTGACCATCGCCGTCATGAACTGGGACGGGGCGCTGGACCAGATGCGCAAGTCCCAGGTCAGATGGGAGGTGGTGATACGCGTATACGAAGACCCTGACCTGCAAGAGTTGCCCCCGGCGGGGGTGCAGCGGCTGATCGACGAGCAAGTACAGGAGGAGTACCGCCGTCAGGGACTCGACCAACCTTTCATGAGACGCAACTTCATTCACATGTTGCGGGCGATTACACTCGACCTGGGGCGGTCAGATGCCGTGATGTCCGACATGGGCTCTCGACGGGCGCGTACTATCCTGGCGGAGAGAGTCTGGCCGACGGCCCTTCTTTTCGGAGTGGCGATGCTGGCTCTGTTTGCTGTGTCGGTGCCTGTCGGCCTTCTGCTTTCCTCCCTGTCCCGAGGTCGCGGCAGGTTTCTGGACCGACTGGGTACCAGGCTTGCTCCGCTCTCGGCGGCGCCGGGTTGGTTCTACCTCATCCTGCTCATGATTATCTTCCCGGCAGTCCTCGGGTGGTTGCCCTGGGGTGGTATGGCGCCCGTGCCGCCGCCGGTGGACAGAGGGGAGTACGTGCTGAGCGTGCTTAGGCACCTGATTCTCCCTGTGTCGGGCATACTGCTTGGCTCTGTTTTCGTCGCCATCTATTCCTGGCGTACCTTCTTCGTAGGGCACTCAAACGACGAGCAGGTTGAGCCGCCCAGGGGCAGCGAGTCATCCACGGGAACCG
>PWRA01000100.1 GCA_003556385.1 Dehalococcoidia bacterium
GGGTCATCAACGATGCTGAGGTGCTTGCCGCCGAACCTTCTCCCGAGGACCATGATCTGCCGGAGGCTTTCATTCTGATATACGTGGTCCGCTTCAGATAGATGCCCGAAGGCCTCATGGGCGAAGAGTCCGGCCATAATGGGGTCCAGAACTACGGTGTACTCGCCCCCCTTCGCACTGGGGGCAGAGAGGAGGGCTGCCGCGCGCTGTGCTGCGTCTCTGGCCTGCTCATGCAGGCCCTTCACGGTGCCGAACTGGCCGTTACTCCCGAGGAGCACGCTCGCCTGCTGGACCTCACTATCCTTCCGCGCTATGGCCGTCAGTCCCAGGCTCAGGTCGGGCTTAGCTTGCTCTATGTATGTGCCTTCGCTGTTGGCGAACACAACCCTGCGGCTGGCATCACGATAGCGGATTCGCGAGCTCTGAATATCGGGGCTGCACAGCATGATGTCGTTGTACTCGTCCAGAAGCTCTTTCTTGACGGACAGTGGTACTGCTGCCGCTTCGTGTTCCAGTTCAGGCGTGACCGCATCCACTACAGGTTCCGCCGGAAGCAGCCTGAACGGTTCGTGGCCTGCCAACCTTGCCTCCTCGACTGCCACAGCCACATTGTCCGCCAGCTTGTCGAGGCTCTCGAAGCTGACAAACCCCCAGCTACCGCGGACGAGAGCACGAATATTGCCCCCCGAGCTGAGGGTCTTGCCTATCTGGTCGAGGGTGCTCCCTTTGTAGAGAATGCCGGTTGTGAGGCTCTCCTCGAAGCGGATTTCGACGTAGTCGGCATTGTGCCCCTTCAAGGCATCGGTTAGCTGATCACGCACGTTCGAAACTCCTCTCAGTGCCGTTCATTGTAAACCTTAACGGACGCAAAGGCAACGAGAAGTGTCCGTGTGCAGTAGCAGGAACACGGCGCTGCTTTGAATTATGCCCGTCTCTTGGTATTATTCGGGCAGGGCCGTGAGATTCACCGATAAGCTGCTCAGCGCCAGCCGGCAGAACAGGAGCCTGCTATGCATCGGGCTCGACCCCGACCCGGAGCTCATGCCCGTTGCGGACGTTCTTGAGTTCAACAAAAGTATTATCGAGGCCACCGGTGACCTCGTCTGTGCCTATAAGCCCAATCTGGCCTTCTACGAGGCGTTGGGGACGGGAGGGCCCGGCATCCTGGAGCAGACGATCAAGCATATACCGGGAGACATACCTGTGATCGGGGACGCCAAGCGCGGGGATATAGGTAATACGGCAAAGGCATACGCGAAAGCTCTGTTCTCGGTGTATGGATTCGATGCTGCCACCGTCAGCCCTTACCTGGGCGCGGACTCCGTAGAGCCTTTCACCGACTACCGCGACAAGGGAGTGTTTATACTGTGCCGCACATCAAATCCGGGCGCCCGGGACTTCCAGGACCTTCGGACAGATGGTCTACCGCTGTACGAGGTAGTGGCTCAAAGAGCCGCAGAATGGAATGCCCATGACAACGTAGGCCTGGTCGTCGGCGCCACCTACCCCGAACAACTGGGGAGAGTACGCTCGATCTGCCCCGACATGTGTCTCCTCATTCCGGGCATCGGCGCCCAGGGGGGCGACCTGCCCGCAGCGGTCGGTTACGGGGTGGACGCGCGGGGCGAGAAGGCGATAATCAACGTGTCAAGGCAGGTCCTTTATGCCTCAAGAGGCAAGGACTACGCGTCAACGGCCAGGAAGGCGGCTGAAAGGATCCGCGATCAGATCAACGACTGTAGGGAGAGAGCCCTGTAATGCGGTCGGTTCGGCCCGGGTCGTCCCTACGGCAGGAGCGGCATGACCGGCCGCGGCATATCATGACACAATAAGCAGTCCCACCAGCGTAAAGGCGGCAATGGGCGGTAGAGCCGCCATCGGCCTCCCCTTGAGTAGTCTGGCCTGAATCAGATAGACGCCGACGAGTCCCACCGCTCCCAGAGCTGCGATGATGGCCCCCGGACTGAGCCCCTGGGCGAAGTAGACGGAGGACGTGAGGAGGCAGGGAAAGGCGACGTCGCCACCACCCAGTATCGAGTATTCCCTCTTTGTGGGGTCGACCTCTATCACGTTCTCCGTGTGCCTGTTCAGGTTCGAGTTCCACTCGGAGTAGTCTGCGGGCAGGATCAGCGCCGGCAGAGCGTTAATCCGGGAGAGCCTGTCTGCCATCCAGAGCATGAACTTGAAACGTACGGCCAGGAGGTCATAAACGGCCAGGCCCAGAATAATGGCCATAGCCGTCCAGGGCGCGATGAACCGGCCGAAGACGGCTCCCACGCTGCTAACTGCCAGGATCAACACCAGGTTATGCAGCCAGACACGGGGCGTCACAAACCAGACGGATGCGAACGCCACCGCGATACCGATAGAGAACGGAAGCGGCAGGTGCAGGGCTGTCGCCACGAAGGCGCCCCAGGCGAACAGAAGGGCAAATACGAGACGGAGAATGAGCTTCAAAGCTGTCAGCGGGATCACGGAGAGGGTAACGCCCAGCACAGCTGCGGCCGTAAGGACATAGATCAAGACCGGCCCTACCGATGAGTGGGCCGGCACCTCGATTACCTCTCCGTCAGGCTGTTCAACCTCCCCGGGCCACCAGGAGATCGGCTCGGACGGCTGGGTCGGCACATGTATGTCCCTTTCCTCCAGGAACGGGTCCATATGGACAACGGTGGAAAAGACCAGCAGGTGGGCGATGACAAAAAGAAGCAGGCCCCAGAAGACCGTGTTCATCTTTGCCTGCTTCTTTGTGCCGTCGCCGTTCATCCGGCATATTCTATATCGAAGCACGGATAATGTCGAAAGGTGGCTTCTGCGGCCACTCTAGAGTCATCGCCCGCCAAGCGAGTCCTTCTCGGTGCTTGGCTAACTGCGATGGGGCCAACTAGTCCTGGGACTGACGTCACATGACCATATTCTCAGTCCAAACGGGACAAACGGGTGATTCCTATTCGGGCTCATTCGTTGTTAGATGGACTACGTATGAAAGAGCGGAGACTGGTGGCCATCGCGCTGACGCTGATCGCGGTTCTGGTCGTTGCTGTATCAATACATGGCGTGTCCCTGGCCCGGGAAGGCGCATCTGCCGATAGTGTTCTCCCGGGTTACAGGGGCGAGCATGTCCATGAGAGCGACATCCCGGACGAGAGTGCTTCGTCACAGACGGCCTACTCGGTTGATGACGGCTTTCCGGTCGACAGGTGGGGCGTGAGCAGGATCGAGGCACCGCGGGCCTGGGAGATATCCCAGGGCGACCCTTCAGTCATAGTAGCAGTGCTGGATACCGGGATCTGTAAGGCTAACCCCGAACTGGCCGAAAGGGTGGTGGCTGAGGTGAATTTCACCGGTAGCCCGACGAGCGATGACCTTTACGGCCACGGGACCCATATCGCAGGCACCATTGCCGCCGTCGCTCCCGATGCGCGACTTATGAACGTGAAGGTGGCTGATGATATGGGTAGGTGTGAGCCATCGGTGGTAGCCAGGGGCATCGTCTGGGCCGTGGACCATGGTGCAAGCGTTATCAGCATCAGCCTTGGCATGCGGGCATCGTCGGATCTGGAGGAGGCAGTAGAATATGCCTGGAGCCGGGGGGCCATAATCATAGCCGCAGCCGGTAATCAGGGCAGCCCGGGTCCTGTGTACCCGGCATATTATGTCAATTGCCTGGCTGTGGCGGGCACTAACAGGAGTGATTCGTTGGCCTTATTGTCCGGTCATGGTTACTGGGTGGATGTGGCGGCCCCGGGCTTTAACATCTACTCTGAACTGCCGCAAAACCAATACGGGTATAAGACCGGCACCTCGACGGCTGTGGCCCATGTCTCAGGCGTGGCAGCCCTGGTTTTCAGTGTCGCCTCAGATAGCAGCAGCGGCAGCGGTGCAATCAACTACGAGGTGCGAGAGGCTATTCTGAGCAGTTGCAGTCCTATCGGCGCGGACGGTGTGGGCAATGGCCTGGTGAACGCCTTCGAGGCGGTAACCGGTACGCTGTCACCAGTTGCACCATGACAACTTGCCTGACCTCCTTCCAGCGAAGCGGGAGCCCCTTTGCGGGCTCCCGCGGGCCAGACCGGAAACGGATCCCGCCCCTGCGAAACGTCAGTTCTGGCTGATGCTGCACGATCGTGTGAGACCGCACTACATGCTCCGGGGTTGTCAGGTTCCTGTGAGGCTATGGTCAGGCGTGGTGGTTGTTTTCGGCCAGATTGGTACGCAGAGCCTTGCGGGCCCGAGAGAGCAATCCCTCGACTGACTTCGGCGAGCGACCCATGACCTGGCTTATCTCGAGCACGGGCATTTCTTCGAGGTACTTCAGTATCAGAACCCTGCGGTAGTCCTGCGGCAGGTCCACGAGGGCCTGCTGAATCTCCTCGCGGGTCTCCTCGTGCTCCATCACGCTATGCACCGGTTGTTCGTTGTCCGTGGCTCGCTCCAGCCTCAAGGCATCGGTGTCCGAATCGGATCTCTCAGCCCTGGGCTGCCGCGCCTGCCGACGGTAGAAGTCATTTAGTTTGTGAGAGGCAATGCTGCGCAGCCAGGTATAGAGCTGGCTTTCACCTCGGAACTTGTCCAGCGAACCGAGGGCGGCAAGGAACACCTCTTGCACCAGATCCTCAGCTACTACCCTGTCTCGACCTACTTGCTCCAGGACCAGGTAGTAGAGTCTCTTACTGTAGATGCCATAGAATTCCTCGACGGCCGTGCTGTCGCCAGAGCGCAGCCTCTGCACCAGCCTGGTTTCGCGACTCTCGGGTGTGGATATCGCCGTCTTCATATCGCCTCTGTCTATTACGTCCTGTCGTGGCAGGATTTCTAGGATACCAGCTAGCCGGGTTGGGAAGAATCACCCGATAGTCCTGTTTGAGGTGAGAAATTAGTACTACGTTGGTTGGCAAGTGATGGCCGAATGGTCAGAAGTGCGTCGGAGACAAGACCGGTCGAAGCCGGAGGGTACATGGACGGTCCGGGAGAAAGGCATAACGGTCGAGGGAGTGGACCGGCTACGGTTTGCATTCGTTAGCCGCGGGTCCGGCGCCGTCTTAGCATGAGCAGACTTGCCGCGGCCGCGATAGCTGCACAGAGGGCGATCCAGGGCGCCAGGACAGCAAGCTTGTTTACGGGCGAGGCTTCCCAGCCCACCGTGATCGGTTCTCCAACGTAGGTGGCGGTGAAGTCCTGCCCCACGAGGTCGTCCGTCACATCGGTGACGATCCTGGTTGCCGGGCTGAAGATGTAGCCGGCCTTCGTCGGCGTGATAACGATGTCGGTTGCTCCCTGGGCTA
>PWRA01000144.1 GCA_003556385.1 Dehalococcoidia bacterium
GGGCGGAGACGCCGACCCTCTCCAGGCCGGCCGTATCCACGCCGTATCTACCTACCCGGTGCGGGCCGGAGATACCGACATGAGCCAGGATGGCCGTCTCGCCATCCAGCGTTACGATTCTAAAGCCCTGCCTGGCTCCGCCGGCCCGTATCTCCTCGGTGTAGAAACCGCCCTTCGTGAGTCGCGTCCCGGCGATGGCTTCCCTGATGAGTACGGTCTTGCCCGTGCCCGGCTCACCGGTCAGCAGGAGCGCCGTTTTCACTTTTCCGGCGTCGAAGCTTCAGCCCGCCTCCTCGCCTTGAGCTTCTCCCGGCGGCGGCGTTGCTTCAGCCAGGCCACTCTCTTCTTCTTGTGCATCTCTCAGTCCAAATACACAGCGTATAAACGGATTCAGTCCTCTCGCTCGAGTATAGTGGAGGCGCCCTGACCGCCGCCGATGCAGGCGGTAGCCAGGCCGTACCTGCCTCCTTCCGCATTGAGAATCCTGGCGAGCGTGCCGACGAGCCTGGTGCCGCTGGCTCCCAGCGGGTGCCCGATGGCAGTAGCGCCGCCCTTCACGTTGACTCTGGCGGGGTCGATGCCCAGCTCCTGTATGGCATAGAGCGCCACGATGACGAAGGCCTCGTTGATCTCCCAGAAGTCGATGTCCTTCGCCGCCAGCCCGGCGTGTTCCAAAGCTTTGCGGCTGGCCGGGACCGGGCCCTTGCCCATCACCGTCGGGTCGACGCCGGCCCACCCCATAGAAACGACCCTGGCCAGGGGCTTGAGATTGTGCTGCTGCGCCTTCTTCCTGGACATCAGCATCATGGCGCTGGCGCCGGCGTTGAGCGGGGACGAATTGCCCGGCGTTATGGCGCCATCCGGCTTGAAGGAAGGCTGCAACTGGGCGAGGGCCTCCATCGACGTATCGCCTCTGATGCTCAGGTCACGGTCGAAGACCTTAGTCGTCCCATCGGCCTGCGCGGCCTCGACAGGCAGTATCTCTTCCTTGAAATAGCCTTCTTCCACCGCCTTCGCCGCCATATGATGGCTTCTCATCGCCCACTTGTCCATGTCCTCCCGGGTAAAGGAGGTCTGCGAGAGCAGCTTCTCGGCAGTCAGTCCCATATTCATGGTGGTCATTATATCCAGTTCCTTGAACTCCTCGGTGCCCAGTCTGGCATTGGGTTCCACCGGTATCTGCCGCCCGCCCCCTCCCAGGGTCGGGATATGGGTCATGTGCTCGATCCCGCACGAGATGACGATATCGGAATACCCCAGCATAATCTCCATGGCGCCCTGGTGTATCGTGGACATGGACGAGGCACACTGGCGGTCGATTCCCTGACCGGCGACGCTGAACGGCAGCTTGGCCAGGAAGTTGATCGTCTTCCCCCCGTAGAGCCACTGCTCGAGCACCGGCATGGCCGTTCCCGTGATTACATCGCCGATCTCCTCGGGGTTTATCCCGGTCCGCTGTATCATCTCCTGGATCAGCCCGGCCGCCAGGTCGTCCATCCGCAGGCTGTTGAACGCATCTCTCTCGGGCTCTCTCGGCCTGGCCCGGGAAAACGGCGTCCTTAGATAGCTGACAATTACTGCTTCTTCCATGTAACTAGTCTCCTTTCTCTAGCCCTGTCTTATCATAAAGACTGCATGAATACAGTCCCGGCTTCAACGTGAAGATCCCCGGCTGTTCGGGTCCCGGCGCGGTCGGATCGGACAAAGCTCGCAAGGCGGTTGATGGGAGGCCGCCGCTTAGCGCGCGAATCCACAAGCATGTCTTGAACGGACTCATTCGGGCTGGTTATCGGCAGAATTGTAGCCCATATTACACTGAACAGCAACAGCCGATTGAAAGCGCGGGGCCTTGTGAAGTATAATAGTCGTGCCTGTGGTGAGCGTAGCCGAGTGGTTAAGGCGCCAGGTTGTGGCCCTGGAGATCGTGGGTTCAAATCCCACCGTTCACCCCAGTTCTGGTTTGCGCCTATAGCTCAGCGGACAAGAGCACCGGTCTTCGGAACCGGGGGTCGGGGGTTCGAATCCCTCTAGGCGCGCGATTTTCGTAGCTAAAATCACCCTTCTCTCTGACCCGTTACTTGTCATAATGCATGTCTGCTAAAAATTTGCTAATAACCGGCAGACCGGGATGCTTGCGACCCGGTCATTTGACTTGGCCTTATTGATTAGATAGCATTATAAGCGTAAAATAGACGATATGAAGGAGGCGCTCCATGATAGAGATGACGATTGACAGCATCCGGGTTAGCTTGATGAACTATCAAAGGGTGGTGATTCTGCGCGAAAAGGGCACCAATCGTTATCTGCCTATCTGGATCGGCCCTAACGAAGCCGATGCTATCGCCGTGAAGCTACAGAATGTCGATCTGCCCCGTCCCCTAACGCATGACCTGCTGCAATCCGTCATCTCCACCCTCGGCGCCTCGGTTGACTACATCCTGGTGAGCTCGCTCAAGGACGATACCTTCTACGCCAACCTTGCTCTCAGCGTCGATGGTGTCAAACTGGAAATCGATTCCCGGCCCAGCGATGCGCTGGCCCTGGCGGTCAGAGTCGGGGCCCCGATATATGCGGAGGAGTCGGTGCTGGATAAGGCCGGCATTCAGCTCGAGGAAGAGATGGGCAAGCGTGTCTCTGAGGATAGGGTGGATGAGCAGGAATTGCAGGGGCTGTCGGCATACCAGGACTTCATAAACACGCTGGACCTGGAGGATTTCAGGAAGCGTCGCTCCTGAGGGTGCCGCCGGGGCGTGTGATCAGGGAGAAGCGTCTGTCTTCAGCCGGTCGGTCAACACCTGCAAAGCGGCCACATATCCCCGCCACCCCAGCCCGCTGATCTGCCCCGTCGCGACGGCAGCTATCACAGACCTGCTGCGCCATTCTTCGCGACCGTGAATATTCGACAGATGCACCTCGATCACCGGCAACCCGCTGTCCAGCAGGGCATCTCTTAGCGATAATCCGTAGTGGGTGAGGGCGCCCGGGTTGGTTATGATGCCATCGGCCGACCCGGAATGCTCCTGTATGAAGTCTATGAGCGCTCCTTCGTGATTGGACTGGAACGTCACGACTTCTACACCCAGCGCCCGCCCCTGCTCCTTAAGCAGGGCGTCGATCTCACCGAGGGTCTTGTCTCCATAAATGGACGTGTCCCTTCTGCCGAGCAGGTTCAGGTTCGGGCCGTGGATAACCAGGATTCTCATGGCGTCACCTCCCTCGTCGCAATTATAGGCGGGCGCTTCTCGAGCTCGGACAGACGGACCTTGCGCTCGCATGACAGGCAACCGGCCCAGTCTCCCCGCTGCCGCACCAGGAGCTTGCCGCAGTCGGGACACGGTTGTGCTACCGGTCTGCGGTTTGTGGCGAACCGGCACTGAGGGTACTTGCTGCACCCGTAGAAGGTCTTCTTCTTCTTACTAACCCTCTGCACGAGCTCGCCGCCACACTCGGGGCAGGCCGCCCCGGTCCTGACCAGGTAGGACATGGTCGTCTTGCAGTCCGGGTAGCCGCTGCAGGCCAGGAACTTGCCGAAGCGTCCGACCTTGATGAGCATGGGGAGCCCGCAGTTCGGGCATATCTCATCGCTGGGCCGGGTCATGTCGACCTTCCCGACGCTGGTCCAGGCTTCGTTCAGCGTGGTTTCAAAGGGCGGGTAGAACTTCTGCAGGGCAGCCACCCATTCGTTCTTGCCCTGGGCTATGTCATCGAGCTCGGTCTCCATCCGGGCTGTGAACCCGACGTCGACGATCCTGGGGAAATGCTCGGTCAGTATGCCGTTCACAACCTTCCCGAGCTCTGTGGGGCGGAACCGGCCCTGGACTTTATTGACATAATCCCGCTCCTGGATGGTGGACAGGATAGGGGCATAGGTGCTGGGACGTCCGATGCCTTTCTGCTCCAGCGCCTTAACCAGTGTGGCCTCGGTGTAGCGGGGCGGCGGCTGGGTGAAACACTGCTCGGGGAAGATGCCCAGCGCGGTCAGGCTGTCCCCGGCTTTCAGTCGCGGCAGGCGGACGCCCCCCTCCGGGCGTTCGTTATCGTCGCGGGTCTCGGTGTAAACGATGGTGAAGCCCGGAAACTTCATCACCGAGCTGCCGGCCCGCAGCAGGTATCCTCCAGCCTTGTTCGCGCTCCCGGCGCCCTCCGGCTTCCCCCCCGATGCACCGCCTGCCCCCTTGTCCGTGCTGGCCAGTACGTCCACGTTGGTCATGTCGTATGAGGCCGCCGCCATCTGGCTGGCCGCCATGCGCTTCCAGATGAGCTCGTACAGCTTCAGCTGCGCGGCGTCGAGGAAGGGCCTGAGCTGCTCGGGCCGGCGGAAGATCCGGGTCGGCCGGATCGCCTCGTGGGCTTCCTGGGCCCATTTTGTCTTCCTGGCGAAGCTGCGCGGCTTCGCGGGCAGATAGTCGGGGCCGTACTGCTCCCGGATGAACTCCCTGGCCTCGCTGATGGCCGAGGCGGAGACGGTGGTGGAATCCGTGCGCATATAGGTGATCAGTCCCACCGAGCCCTCCTCGCCCACGGGCAGGCCTTCATAAAGCTGCTGCGCGATGGCCATTGTGCGCGCGGTCGTGAAACGGAGCTTATGCCACGCCTCCTGCTGCAGCGTGCTGGTGATAAAGGGCGGGGCCGGCTGACGGCTCAACGGTTTCGTTTGTACCGACTTGACCGAATAGTCGGCCGCCTCCAGGTCGCTGATGACCCTGTCCGCCGCGTCCTTATCGCCGATCTCCAGATCCGTACCGTCGGCCAGGCCCACCAGCTTCGCCCTGAACCGACCGTCCTGCTCATCCGTCGGGGCCAGCTCGACCTCGATCGTCCAGTACTCCTGCGGGACGAAGCCCAGTATCTCCTCCTCGCGGTCGACGATCATCTTCACGGCCACGGACTGCACCCGCCCGGCCGAAAGTCCCCGCTGCACCTTCCGCCACAGGAGCGGACTCAGCTTGTAGCCCACGAGCCTGTCCAGGATGCGCCGCGCCTGCTGTGCGTTCACCAGGTTCATGTTGATGGAGCGGGGGTCCTGGAAGGCCTGCTGCACGGCGTCCTTGCTTATCTCGTGAAAGACCACCCGGTGCACGGGGAGGCCGTCCTCATCGAGCCCCGCCGCCTTCACCAGGTGCCACGAGATGGCCTCTCCCTCGCGGTCGGGATCGGTAGCCAGGTAGACGGCGCTGGCCATGCCGGCGGCCTTCTTGATCTCGCCGACCGTCTTCTTCTTTCCGGTCGGGACCACGTACTCGGGATCAAAACC
>PWRA01000050.1 GCA_003556385.1 Dehalococcoidia bacterium
CCGTGCCCGCGCAGGTCAACTGACACGACCCGGTGTCGCCGGGCAAAGTGTGCTGCCTGCGGAGAGAAAAACGATCTGTCGCATGTCCAGCCGTGCACGAAAACGAAGGCTGGTTTGCCTGCTCCCCGATCATCATAGGCCAGTTTAATCCCCTTATGGACGATCGTCGCCATGTTCTTCTCTCCTCTCTTCTTTCTTTGCTGGTAGAGCTCACAAATCCAAGCGTGAGAGATCAACTCTACCCGGAGATGACGAATCACCGGGTATCAAGGGCAAGACTTACACCTCACTGTCATCATGCATGACCTGCCAGATTATCCCGAACCTATCTGTAAGAGAACCGAAACACTTGCTGAAAAAGGTTTCCTGGGGTTCCATATCGACTGTACCGCCGTCCTTCAGCCTGTTGAATATGGTTCTGATCTCATCGGGATTTCGTAGCATAACTACAAGGCTGATGTTGTTTCCCTGAACGAGAGGTTGGCCGGGCAGAAGATCGGAGAACATTACGATGGTGCCGAAAATGCTCAGGACAGTGTGCATTACCAGGTGTTTGTGCTCGTCCGGAACAGGAAATCCAGGGTCGGGAGGGGCATCCCCATAAAGCATTATTTCATGAGCTTCTGCACCGAAGACCTGCCTGTAGAATTCTACTGCATCGAGACAATTACCATTGAAATTGACATAGGCATGAACAGACATTCAATGACCTCCTTTGTACTCTCTATCTTCATTGTTATTGATGAAGGAGATTACTTCATCGATGAAGCGGTCGGTAGCAGTAAGTGTTGCGACATGGCCGTGTCCTTCGAAAATAACGATACGGCTGTTGGGTAGTGCTTCATGAACCAAATTGGTTGCATCTCTGAAGGGCGGAGAGCTTTCGCTTCCGGTTAGAAGTAATGTAGGTATGGTCATCTCTGCAAACCGGGCGGCGTCAAACCTGTAGTGTCCAACCTCCTGCAGGCCGCGTAGAATGACATGGGCTGCGTCAACCCGGTTCTGCCAGTTCGGTGCTTTGCGAAGCATATCAATTTCGGCAGTTGAAGCCCCGCCCACATCCTGCAGGAAAGTAATGAGAAACTGCTCCCTTTCTCCCATTCCGAGCAGCCTCTTGAGTTCGGCAAGCACCTCTTTGGAGTACAGTTCATGTTCTCCGACCATTATGGGCGGCTCATACAATATCAACGTTCGCAGGTTGTCGGTGAGAAGCGCTGCGTTGAGAGCCAGTAGAGCTCCAGAAGAATGGCCCAGCAGATTCACCGGTTCATCTATCGAGTCAACAACGGCAGCCACATCCTCAAACTCCCTTTCCAGGCTGTACTCATCAGAATCACCGCTCTGTCCTAAGCCGCGGGTATCGACAGCATAGGTTGTAAACTGCCTGGCAAATGCTTCGCGCACGCCGGCCAGTTCCCAGCGGGTGTGATCATTGCCGCCTCCAGCGGGCAGCAAGACCAGCGGCGGCCCTTTTCCAGTTTTTTCAAAGGCGATATGGGTCCCGTCTTTGGAAACTACGGTTAGCATGATGATCTCCTCCTGAAATCCGACATTTGAATCATAGCTAGAAAAAAGGACTAACACCGTAGATCAAGACCATAGCAGCTATCAACCAGGCAGACCCCGGGCAAACTTCAGGACCTCATCTGCAAATGGCTCCGGAGCGGTTTGAGCCGCATCATGTCCCTGCCCTTCAAGAATTGTGACTCTGCTGTTGGCAAGTGATCTTGCGAGCGTATTGGTTGCTTCTCTAAGGGATATGGGGCTCTCGCTTCCGGATAACAATAGAGTTGAAACAGTCAGTTCTCTGAACCTCGAGGCATCAAACTTGTACTCTACGGGAGCCTTTAGCTCACGGGGCAATGTGGGAGCCGCATTCACCATTACCTGCCAGTATGGTGATGCGCGAAGTGACTCCATCTCAGCTGATGACATTCCAAGCAGGTCTTGCAGGAACAATAAGAGTGCCTCGTCGTTCTTGCCTTCGTCCAGGCTGGCTTCGATCTTGGGCAGGGTCTCCAGAAGAGGACCATCTGGTTTCTGGCTCCCGCTGAAGATCGGGGGCTCGTAGACGATGAGTCCACTGAGGTTTCGGGTTCGAAGCGCGGCCTCCAGCGAGATGAGTCCACCATAGGAATGGCCAAGCAGGATCACCGGCTGATCAATCATATCGACAACTGCGGCAACGTCATCGAACTCCAGCTCAAGCCTGTACTCGGCAGCATCACCGCTCTGGCCGCGCCCCCGGCGATCCATTGCATAGACCGTGCAGTGTTTCGCCAGTGTGGGCTGAACCATTACCCAGTACGTGTGATCATCAGGGGTTCCATGGACAAGGACCAGCGGCGGCCCTTCTCCTGTCTTCTCATAAGCAATACGAGTTCCATCCACCGAAGCTATCGTTTGCATCGATCTTCCTCCTTTCATCTGGACCGTGAGTTCCCGGAAGAAGGCTCACGATCAGGTGCAGGTTCTTACACTGTCTATCCGGATATCCGGTCATTGTCACCGGCTTCAAACACCTCCGCGAAAAACCGATTTAGTTCTTTCGCAATAGCCTCTGGCCGGGTATGCGGGCCGAAATGTCCGGCTTCGGCAATCATCGCTACCCGGGAGTCGGCCAGATGCCTGGCCAGGTAGTCCACACTGTCCCGGAAAAAGGGATGCGATCTGGCTCCATTCAGGAGCAGGACCGGTTTCTTGATCCTCGTGAGTATTGAAGGGTCGGTCAGGTCGTGACCTTCGGGTTCGCCGGCTTGCTGCTCCCGTAGAAAAAGGGGGATATTCGAGGATGCCTCCATCCAGAAATTGAGCGGCGTCCCCTCGGCCAGCTCTTCAGGTGTGTAGATGGGGATCCCCTCGATCACAATTCTGGCCGCTTCTTCCAGCCTGTCCTTTTCGACAGCCTGTGCCACGCGTTCAACTACCTCCATCAAACGCCTAGCATCTTCACCACTCATGGCCTCGTCTACACCCGGGTCATAGGCGGCGACCGAGGCTATTGCCGGGTTGCTCTGCGCGGCGGCGAGTGACCACAGGCAGTCCCCCCATTCCACCAATCCCACAGGTTGCCCGATGCTTTCAGCGAAGGCGATGATATCCTGCACCAGGCTTTCACGTGAGTGGTCATGATGCTCCGCGCTTAGCCCCCGGCCGCGGGTGTCCATCAGGTAACAGATGAATTGTTTGCTTAGATACGGCAGCACGTACTGCCAGCACAACCGGCTGTCACCGGGACCGGCCGGGAGAAGGACCAGCGGAGGACCCTGCCCATGGAACCGCCCCGCGATTCCCGTCCCATCTCTGGAAACAGCGTGGTGGATCTTCGTTTCTTCGTTTGAACCAGACGTCAATCCGACCATATTCATCGCCGCTTCCTGGTCCGCTGCTCATGCGCACTCGGTATCAAGTTTGGCCGCGGTTACATTCCGCTGCTAGCTCTTGGTTAGGCTGATGATTGCCTGGTCATCCTTCAGATAGTGTTCGAACTTCAGTCCGATAGACCTGGCCGCAGGTTCGTACATCGAGAAAATGGATTCATACTCTCGCTGAGTCACGTCAAAGCCCTCGAGAAGCTCCGCCGGCGTCGTCCCGAACTTCTCCAACACTGCTTCAGGCGGTAACGCCTTCAATGTGACCTCAGCCTTACCCGGAGAAGATTTGCTCGATATGACTTCAGCGCCCAGTGGAAGCACCTGCAGAGCCAGCAGGTGTTCCATCACTTCACCAGCTCCGCGGCCTTCAAGGTGGCCCAATGATCCCTCAAATGCGTCACCCATGTAGTCGGCCCATTCTTTGAGCGGGATGTCTCGTTCCTTCAGAAACCCGCCTATGCCTGCGATGGTGGCCGCAATGATCATCTGAGCCCCGTCCAGTAAGACCTCCTTCGACACTTCGTTTTTCGCCATTTCTATCCTCCTTTTCGCTCTTGCTCTTGCCAGATAGCTGGTGGATTCAGCTATTGGGCCTTACACTCAGTAAGGGCAACGGGCCGCCGAAGCTGCTCCGTCAACCCGGTTCACTGTAACAGACAGAACATTAAATAGTCATAAAGTGCAGGGACAAGAAATAACAGAATAGTGACATTTCCTGGAGTATTTGGCGATGTCTCAATATGAAGGTGCACCGGCCTACGGCAGATAGGGCGGCGAGCAGATCTCCGACCATATACACTTGGCGAGCTGACATGTTGCAGGGGAGGCAGGCTTCGTGCTGAGAAACGGCACTTGTGTAACGGAGCGTGGGCTGCACGGACCTGTGGCGAATCCGGCAGGGCGATTACCGGATAGTCTATGCCATTGACGATGACCGGCAACTCGTGACTGTTGTGCGTATCGGGCATCGCCGGGAGATAAACAGATCGCTTTGATCCAGCGACGTGACAGGGCCATGCGGACCCCGGGGGTTCACCCCGCCACCAGTGTTCTGAGCTGTTTCTGTCTCTTGCGGGGTTCAGGAATGTTCTGCCATACGTGTTCAATGCCGCCTGTGCCGGCAGTCGTGACCGAGATATCGCCGTACTTGAAGATGCGCTGCCTGACGCTGATATCCATCCTGATATCCTGCACCCTGTCCAGACGGTTCTCATACAGGTGTTTGGAGAGGATTCCGCTGAGCACTATTATGCGGTGTGTGGTGAGGGCGTAGACGACGGAGCGCCACTTGATGAAGCCTATCAGGCCGATGATGACCCCGGCCCCGATAAGCACCCCGCCGAAGATAACCCAGCCCAGAACAACCATCAGGGTGATGCCGCCTGCTATGAGAAGTATGCCGCCGGCGATGTACTTGAAGAACGCCTCCATCTTGCTCGGGTGCGTCTCGAAGACCATCCGCTCGTTCCTCTCTATCATGTCCAGGGGGATCATGTTCGGCGTTTCGTAAGTGGGAACGGCCTCCGCGTGTTCTACCGTCAGTTTCGGCGCCGCCTCCGGTGTGTCCCCGGCCAGACGGGCGCCGCAATGCTTACAGAACTCACCGGACTCATCCACTTCCTTGCCGCATTTGGAACAATACACGCTAGTCCTCCTGTGTCCCGGGAACGTCGGAATCCCTAGATACCTTCATAAGTCTATTCGTGCGCAGTGCCTGTGTCAAGATGATCTGTGTCTCCGGCAAGACCGCCGTGGTGGCTGACTGCGCCATAGACCCTTCGCAGGGCAGCGCGGGCCGCCTCTGGATTCAGCCCTTTCTAAGCGCTTCCACCTCCC
>PWRA01000079.1 GCA_003556385.1 Dehalococcoidia bacterium
CAACCGAGAACCCGATCGAGCACGAAGGCATTTTCCCGTTGCCGGAGGCGCAGTTGGACCGGTTTATGATGCGCATACACCTGGGTTATCCATCATTTGATGACGAGATAGCCATAATAGACAGCCAGCAGGCGCACCACCCCATTGAAAGCCTGGGCGTGGTCGCGACCACAGACGAGGTGATAGACGCACAGGAAGCCGTCAAGGAAGTCTTCGTTCACGACCAAGTGAAGCGCTATATAGTGTCGCTTGTCCACGCCACACGAGCACACGACGATGCAGCTTTGGGTGCCTCACCCCGGGCATCGCTGGCTCTGTTCCGTGCCTGCCAGTCGCAGGCCCTGTTGAGGGAACGCGACTACGTGATACCCGACGATGTGAAGGAGCTGGCAGTACCTGTAATGGGACACCGGGTTATCGTCACGTCCTCAGCCCGTATGAAGGGCGTAGAGAGGCACCGAATCGTGGAAGAGGCGATAGGATTAGTAGCGGTGCCCGGAGGTCGGGCCAGTGGCTGGGTTGCTCCCAGGAGATCCTGACGGACACCCGCGGCAGCGGCCTCAGGCAGAAGATGTGTCCCTCAACCATGGTCGGCTATCCGTTGTCGACCCTGCCCGCATATCGACCACCGGCCGTCGCAGCAACACCGCAGTAGTCGGCCGAGGGTTGATTTAGTACACTACTGAGAACCAGACCCGTTCCACCGGGACTCGCCCGGCACCAGATTGTAGAGCGCGCGGCGCAGCAAGCCGTTGCGCACCCGAGGCCATGCATCGGCAACAGAGTACCTGTCTTCCTCGCTCATGCTATTACGGCCATAGCACACGCGCACATAGGTGTCCACTATCCTGTTCACGTCTGTCGACACGTCCGGCACAGTAAGTGCCAGCCGCCGGCCGAATTCGTAAGGCGTGAAGCTGTGACGGGGTCCCAGGCCGCTCAACGCCGCCAGGTGCCCCGTCCGGGCATACACCACCTGAGGATCCGCAACCTCTCCCAGCATGCGCCTCCATAACAGCCAGCCGACTACGGCAAGCACCGCTGAACCCGCGGTAACCCCCAACAGCCAAACGTACCATGGAACCGCTGACCCCGGGCCCTCTGTTCCGCCGGGTGGGATTCCAGGGACTTTTGGTTCACCGGGAGGGACAATGCCCTCCCCTCCGTCGCCAGGCGGCAGAAAGCTGAAGTCTCCACGAGTAACGGTGGGATAGCCAGGCGTGGGCTCGAATGCTATCCAGCCGTATTCGGGGAAGTACACCTCAGTCCAGGCATGGCTATCCCTAACAATGTAATTCCGAAGCTGAACCTCTCGGTCCCCATCCGGATAGCTTATCATGTCGTCAGGCGGGTGCTCGTCCGCTATGTCACCGGGCCCATACCCCACCGCCATACGGGATGGTACTCCCGAGGCGCGTAGCATTACGGTCATAGCGGAAGCGAAGTACTGACAGTATCCCCTCTCAAGCTCAAACAGGAAATAATCGACGCCGTCGGCGTCCTCAGGCGGCGCTTCTATATCCAGCGCGTATTCGAGGGTACGCAGATAATCGCGGATGGCCATGGCTTTCTCATACGGGGTATCGGCATCCGCGGTCAGCCCCCGTGCAAGATCTGTGACACGCAAGGACATGTCGTCCGGAAGCTGCAGATATCTATCCAGAACCCACCCGGGGTAATCGGTACCTGCTGCGCGCAAATCGCTCGCCGCTGCCGTCGACAAGAGCACAGTAGCCCGATACGACGCGCCGGCGGCCAGTGGGTCGGTTGTTCGCACCGAGATCGTATCCAGGGGAATCGGAAGGCGCCGCTCCACCACGAGTCCCTCAACGTCCCCCTCCTTATACACCCGCCGCACCACTCGCACGTCTGCAGGCAAAACCGATATGATCTCAGACTCTGTCAGGGGTTGACTGGATTGACCGCTCATATCGTGTAGCTGTCGCACAGCCTGCTGTAGATCGAGCGGGAGATCTTGCAGCATTGCCGCCGTGTCCAGCCCCGTCCCCGTAACCGGTATGCGGTGCTGAGCCGGTTCCTGCACCTCGATCTGATAGTCCATTGACAGTTCCACAGGGTGACCACTCAGATACACTGGTACGCCTGCGGTCAGGGAGCCCACGCCCCGGACACTCACCTCAACCTCACCCAGCTTTTGGAACCTGGTCTCTAGTCCTTGTTCGGGCGTCCATCCGGGAGGCACCAACTGCGTGTCGCCGGTCTCCCATCCCCGGGCGGTGTACACATCATAGCTCCTGGCACGAAGGTAAACAGGGAAGGGTGCTGTGACGACAAGAACAGGCTCCTCACCCAGGGTTGTTTCCCCTCCAAAGGGCTGTCTAGGCTCAAATGAATGAGGCGAATCTGCTACTTCACCCGGCGTCCCGTGGGTCCCTCGGTAGAACTGGTCTCCCACAAATCTTACGGGAGAGCTTGCTCTATCCCACGCTGTGGCGAACGGCTCAACCCTGGTCGCCTGAATCGGCAGCAGCGAGGTGACGAGTACAACCGCCATAGCGAACCAGAAAGCACCCGGCAAACGCAACCCTGACTCAGCCCGCAGATGCCGGACGCCCCTCAGATTCCAGTCACGCCGCCATTCAACAGCAGACAACCCCGCCACCAGGAGAATGACTACCAGAAGATAGAGATGAAGTAGCACCAACTGCTCCCTCGAGGTCAGGATCGTGAGACTGAAGACTATCGCTATTCCACTGGGAAGGAGCGCACCCCACACATTTCGCTTGCCGAACAACGACCATGAGGAAACAAACCCCACCAACCATGATGTGAACAGCGCAAAGAAGCTGAAGGGCAACAGATCAGTGTTCTCCCCATAGCCCACAAAGGCTTGCGCCCATGCGAAGAGCCGGGTGCCCATCTCTCCAAACCGGCTGATGAAACCGGCCCCCTCAGCCAGGACCGTGAGGTGACACAGGCTGAGGACAGAGCCAAGCAGTATCCCGGTAACGGCCACTCCCCACAGTCGCAAGCGCACCTTGGCCACGATGAGGCCGACTATCACACCATAAAGCGCAACGCTTGACAATCCCGGCGTTGGCACCCGGTGGGTGATTTCGACGCACCAGGCTCCGAACAAAACGGCGAGCAGCAATAGTACGAACGCCGTCCAGCCTTCCGAGGGCCCCCTCACCATCCGCAAGAGGAGACGCTTAGACCAGCCCACCACTCGCAAACGGCCGGTCCTTAGCCGTTCCAGCGTCAGTACTAAGCCTCTGGTCACTGCTTCTTCTTCCAACGCCATGTCTCCTTCTAATTGCAGCTAAGAGATCGATGACGTCTCAGCCCCGCAGTTCTCTGCAGAGACCGACACGTCATGCGGGGTCGTCGGCTGAGACAGCGCAACCGAGAGAGCGTCCCCGCTTCGCACTACATAGACGCTGATTCCGGCACTCAAGAGCATCGTTAGCGCGTCACCACATGATTCGGCGCCTCCGAAGCTACCGGGGTCAACCATCACCACGACGACTCTGAGCGCCCGACCTGTCAGGCTTTCGAGCACCGGCACCCACTCTGTAGCCGGAGAACAGGTAACTATGAGCAGAGAAGCGAACCTGCTGAATCTCGATGCATTTTGGGACAGCACCTCGGCTAAAGGGGTATGACCCTCAGTCCTTGACCATGCCAGCGTCTCCATTACTCTGGACATCTGCCTGGGACCGCTACCAAGTGGTAAGTAGAATTCGCGATCGCCGTACGCGATCAAGCCCACCGAACGCTCCTCGGCCAACGCAAGATAAGCAAGCGATGCCGCGCCCGCGACGGCGTACTCGTCTGTTCGTTCAATGCCCTTACTCCTGTGAATCTCTCGTTCTAGGTCTAGAACAATCCACACGTCGCTCGAACTGCCTGAGTCGAACTCTTTGGACATAAGCCGATCGCACCTGGCCGTGGATGGCCAGTGGATCCGGTTCATACTATCGCCCGCGGCGTATTCGCGGACGGTATCTACGTGAGCGCTACGAGTCTGCATGCGCCGCCACATCCCACCCTCACACGAGAGATCGCTCGCAGGAAGGCGGAAATACGGCAACGGGACGGTAGGTGGATACACTACTACAGTTGCACGGTCTCCCCGGGTGATCTGCAATCGAAACAATGCGAGTGGGTCACTGCTGCGTGCCACCAATGGTCCCATGGTGTAGACACCGCGGGCACAGCAGTACCTCTGCACCTCCCATACCTCGTACCAGCGAGGCGATAGTTGCGTCGCCCCTCCGCAGGCAGGTCCATCCATATCACTCATCTGCACGATCTCCAACCAGCCAGTCGGCAAAGGCGAGTTATTGCACACATGGATGGACCCTTCCAGCATATCGCCCACCTGCGCAACTGAGGACTGCCCTTCCACCCACATATCCAGACGCCGCAGGCTGAGCCGGATCCAGGCGTAACTAACAACCAAACCCAGCACCAGGAAATAGCTCACACGATATAGGACGACTTCACCAGTAGCGACAGCAAGAAGAACGACGACTGTCAACAGAATTGCCACCCCCCTGCCCCGGGGCGTCGTCTGAGCGTAGATCCGCGACAACAGGCTCCTTATCAGACGCATAAAACAGCCATTTCCTCCCGGGATTGCCCGTGCTGATGCTTTAATTATAGCAGCAAGGTAGCCCTCGGGCTAACCGGACGGTTAATCCGGTTGTTGCTCGGCAAGAGGATTATGAGTAGAATGTTCGCCGAAACAGGCTCGTTGGGGAACGCAGCCAGGACATCCATCGACCAGTCGTCTATAGAGGATGAGCGGCACTTTGGTTCTGGGCATCGGCAACCCGCTGGGCGGCGACGACGCCGTGGGCGGCCATGTGGCAGACATAATCAACCGTAGACGGCGTAAAGCCGGCGCGTCACTCAACAGTGGCATCATCGCCATCAACGCCGGTCCTGCCCCCGAGAGCTATACCTCGGTCATCCGACGGCACCACCCTGACCTGCTGATATTGGTGGACGCCGCCGACATGGGGTTACCGCTAGGGGCCCTCCGCATAATCGCACCGGAGAAGATCGGCCGCCTGTCCTTTTCCACCCATCACATGCCCCTATCCACGTTCATGTCTTATGTGCAGAGCGATTGCGGGAGTGTCCTGCTGGTTGGAGTGCAGCCCGCACAGACGGAGACGGGCACTTACATGTCAGATCCGGTGCGGAAGAGCGCTAACCAGCTCGCTGACGCCATTCTGGAAGGATGTGTAACTGGTCTCCCGGAGCTGGACTAGACGACTATGCCGGTTCGGCCGTCTGCCCTGCAGCGCCGGCTTCCGGCTTCTTCCGTTTCTTCGAGCCCGGCAGCTCACCGCTGTCAAGGATCACCAGGTCTTCGGCGTACTTGTCATAGCCAGCCATCAGGAATTCCCCGGTCATAGCGAGCGTATTCACCGGACACACGTCAACACACTGAGCGCAGAAACAACAGCGTGACATGAAGACCTTGACCTTCTTCTCGTCAGGCAGCCACTGAATGGCCTGGGTCGGACATACCTTGTAGCACTGCTGGCAGCCGGTGCAGTTCTCCCGGTCATAGGCAACCTTACCGCGAAACCCGGGCGGAACCGTGACCGGCGGATGCAGCTTCACTTCCTGCCTGGCTACCCGCTCCAAAAGCAGCAGGACGGAAGGCGGAGCATACTTGGCCGGGAATATATTTGTGGCCGGCTTTAGAAAGAGTTGCCTCAGTATAGTTCTGGCTGCTTCGAACATATTCAGAACACCATCAAATCGAATGATATGAGTATCAGCCCGACAAGGCCTATCAATGTCATGGCTATTATGTAAATCCAGCTGGCCTGACTGATCTTGAATCGGGCCATCGCCGTCCGTACCAGCGATATACTGATGAACATCACGGCAAAGACCTTGACCAGAAAGAACAGGCCGTCCACTATGGCGCCAGCTACCGGCGTGCCGATGCCGATCAAGGGAGACAGGTTATAAGGAATGAATAGAGCAACCACCACTGCCGCCATGGCAAAAGCTTTGATTATATCGCCGACGTAGAACAAAGCAAGATTTCTACCCGAATACTCAACCACCAGTCCACCCGCAATCTCGGTCTTGGCCTCGGCCGCATCGAAGGGAACCTTGGCAGCTTCGCCAGGCGTCACCACCAGTAGGGTAAACAACAAAACAAGGGAGCCTACTATCCCCAGTGGTCCGACCAAACTCCAGATGGGATACTGGGCCATCGTAGCGAACATGAACGGATTGGCGTCCGTAACATGACCGGTCCGCCACGCGAGGGTGACTATAGCTACCGCCAGGGGGAGTTCATAGCTCATCATAATCACCATCTCACGCTGGGCTCCGACGCTGGCGTACGGAGAGCTCGACGCAAAGCCGCCCAGAACGAAGGCAAGAGACGGCAGTAGCAGAAGATATATCACCAGTATGGCGTCGCCGAACCCGCCCAGGAGCGCACTCTGCCCAAAGAGAGGTATGTAAAGCAGCAGCAGAGCGGAGGTGAGCAGACAGACAAACGGAGCGGCTGTGAACAGCCAGTTGATCGCGCCGTCCGGGATGATGCTCTCTTTCATGAGCAGCTTCTGGACGTCGCGGAAGGGCTGAATCACGGGTGGACCCACCCTGCCCTGCATGTGAGCCACCAGCTTACGATCTATACCCCGGTATAACAGGCTGATCAATACACCGAGAGCCACGACCAGCACGAAAACTGCAATGGTGACGGCAGTATTCACAGTCCCACCTCTACAGTTCCTCCGTCCTCTGAACTGAGATGCGATGCATTTCCTCGTAGTCCATTATCGACCTCGTCCCCAGCGCCCGGTCGGTGACCACCATCCTGTTGGCGCAGGACTGACAGGGATCGATAGAGGCAAAAGCTATAGGGACATCGGCGATCTGCCCGCCCTTCAGCATAGTGGGAACACACATGAGGTTGACGTAGGTCGGCGCCCTTATCCGCCAGTTGGCCAGGGTCTCCCTCCCGGCTTCCAGGCGTACGTAGTGCACGACTTCACCCCTGGGCGCTTCAACTCGCCCGATGCCTTCACCCTCCGCGTTGGCCAGGGTCTTCAAGAGCACGGGCATCTTTGGCTGCGCCAGTATAGGGCCGGGCGGCATGCTCTCGAGGCACTGCTCGATGATCGCAATGGATTGCTTAACCTCCAGCAACCGCACAATAATCCGGTCATACGTATCGCCGACCACAGTTCCCGTGAGCATGTCCGGAGTCATGGCCTGGACGTCCAGGTCTGCATAGGCGGCATAGGGCTGGTCCTGCCTGATATCCTTGGTGACTCCGCTTGCCCTGGCAGTCGGTCCGACAGCGAGCAGCTTCAACGCGTCTTCCTTAGACAGAACACCCACGTGCTTGGTCCGCATCCTTATCGTTCTATCGTCCAAGAAGACTTTCCTTAGCTGGTCGAACAGGCCCTTATAGTAGTCCAGCGATTTTCTGATCCTGGGGAATTGTTCTTCGGTAATATCTCTTCTTACGCCGCCGATCTGAACCACGCCCTTGGTAACCCTGTTTCCGGTCAAGTACTCTATCAGGTCCATGATCTCCTCCCTGACCCGCCAGGCGAGGTAGAAGATGGTGTCAAAGCCGATCTCATGAGCGGCAACTCCAGCCCACAACAGGTGGGAGTGTATGCGCTCCATCTCAGCGGCAATAGTCCTTATATACTCAGCGCGGGGTGGCGGCGTAATTCCGGCCGCATGTTCAACCGCCATAACGAATGCCAGCGGATGGCATATGTTGCAGATCCCGCACACCCGTTCCGCCAGGTATATCGTCTGTACAGGGTTGTTCCGGTTCATCCCGAGCCACTCAATACCACGGTGCACCTGTCCCACGAAGACATCGACATCAACGATCTCCTCACCATCGATGGTGAGAGCCAGGCGCACCGGTTCCTTGAGCGCAGGATGGATCGGACCCACAGGGATGGTGTAAGTGGCCTTTTCGGTCTCTTCTAGCATTGTTTCTGCTGCCTCCCCGGCAGGACCCGCAGCATATCGGCAGGCGGGCCCGTCTCATCTGTTCTCCAGGGATAAACGCCATCGGGGAAATCGTCGGGCAGGAATAGCCGTCTACTGTCCGGGATGCCGGTCACCTCTACTCCGATCATCTCCTGGATCTCGCGCTCCGCAAAGAGCGCTCCGGGAATCAAATCTGTGATCGTCGGTACCTTCAGGTCAGTCTTGGGCAGGTCCACACGCAGACCCAGGGATAGCTCAGCAAAACGGCGCCCGTAATATATCGTGAAGTGATATGTCAGCTCCACGGCTTGTCCGAGGTCAGAGCATGATATGATGGCCAGATGCGGATATTCCTGGAGTTCACACACGTGTTCCACAGCTTCTCTAAACGCGTCTCTTTCCACGTGGAGCCAGATCGTCCTGAAAGCATTCTTCTTGACTGCCACCTCGCATTCATACAGCCTGGCATAAAGCAGGCTATCCGAGAGAGCGGCCTTGAAACTGTCGATTACTCCGGTCGGACTCAGTAGTTCCATCTATCTTGCTCCTTGCTCCGCCTTTTCAAGCTTGGCCCAGGCCTTGACCACGCCGTCTATAATCGCCTCGGGTCGGGGTGGACAGCCCGGAACATACACATCCACCGGTATGACCTGGTCAAACGGTCCGGCAAGACTATAGGACTCATAGAACACCCCACCCTCGATGCCGCAGTTACCGACCAGCATGACGACCTTGGGGTCGGGTACCTGCTCGTATATGCGCTTCACTCGGGGCACCATCTGCTTGACCACCGGGCCTGTTCCCAGCAGCACATCGGCATGGCGGGGAGAGCCAACCAGCATTATGCCGAAGCGCTCCACATCATATCTGGGGGTGAGCACCGCCAGTATCTCGATATCGCACCCATTGCATGAGCCGGTATTAAGATGGTACACCCACAGTGCTCGCTTAAACGCCTTTAGACTCAAATATCTCTCCTATGCCAGCTCAACTCATCTAGCCAGCTCAACAATGAACAGTACTATGGCACTTATGGCCGTAACAGCCACAAACCAGATCACGTAGTCGTTAACTACTCCGGTGTGCGGCCTTACCACCCCGTTGTAGTATTCCTTGAGAGTTTCAAAGAAACCCCAGTAGACATTGCCTCCCCGTACGTAGCGCTGCTCGGCTTCCGGAACCTCCTCTCCACAAAGGAATATCCTTGTCTGGTCTGTATCCTTCTTATACTTCGCCTGCCCTCGCTTCCTGAACAAGAAGACCAGCGCCATCAACACCGCAAACGCGATGAGCCAGATGATGGGGTTCCAGAACTCGTAGCCGGCCTCAATCAACAGACTCACGGCACAGCCCCCATAATGGCATCGATGTAAGCCCCCTGGTTAACAAGGGCGTCGGTAGCCGGTTGCACTATCCAGTCTAGCACCAGCCCCGGAAACAGACCAAAGAAGATGATGCCTGCGGCAAGGACGATCATGGCCGCGACCATAGGCCTGGGCACTTCTCTAACATCGCGGTACCTGGGCAGCGATGCCCCGGTAAACGCCGAGAAGAAGACCTTCATAAATACAGCCAGAGTCAGAATCGACACCAGAATACCGATCATGGTCAGTATGGGGTTGAACTGATACACAGACTCATATATCAATATCTTTGAGGCAAACCCGTTGAAGGGAGGAATGCCGGCGCTCGCCAGAGCCCCCAGCAGAAACAGGACCGAGGTCAGCTTCATAGTATGCCCGAGACCACACATCTGGTTCAGGTCTCTGGTGCCGATGCGATAGAAAATGGCCCCGGCCACCAGGAACAGGAGCCCCTCGAACAAAGCATGATTTATCATATGGAAAACCGCGCCGTTCATGGCCATCGTGCCGAAGGCGTCCAGAGCTCCCGGGTCAGCCAGAACGGCGAGACCGACGCCCAGCCCCACCAGCATGAACCCGCTCTCACAAACGCAGTTATAGGCAATGAGACGGGTGATATCCGTCTGCAGGATAGCCATGGTCACCCCGACGAACATGCTCAGGAGACCGACTATGATGATGATCCACCCTGCGACGCTTTGATCGAGAGTAACACCGTAAAGGGTAAAGGAAGTCCTGAGCAGGGCATACAGAGAGGCCTGACTGGCCACTATCAAAAGGGCAGGTATGCTTGCCGGGGCAACCGAGTATGTGTCCGACAACCACATATGCAGGGGGACACCTCCCAGCTTCATCACGAAGGCGCTCATCAATATCACGAGAGCAATCCTATCGAGCATAGTATATTCCATCGTAGCGGCAAGAGCCCCTATGTTGAGCAGGTTATACTGAGAGTAGAGCAACCCGATGGCAAACAGGATCATCAGGGACGCAACGGCAGACACTACTATGTACTTGAAGCCGCCTTCCTGACTGTCGGCGAACTTCGTTCTGAATGCTATAAGCGCGGCACCTGAAATCGAAGTGATCTCTAAGAAGACAAACAGGTTGAAGAGGTCTCCCGTGAATACCATGCCGAACATACCCGCCGCCATCAACAGCAAGAGGGTGTAGAAGCCGTTCTGCCCCGTCTCTGTCTTCAGTGCGGACATGGAATATATGACCGCCACAAGAGAGACGATGGCGATCACTATACCCATGAATGCCGACAAGCCGTCCACTTCCAGGATGATCCGGACGGGCACAATGGCGCCTCCAGGGATAGTCAGGTCGGGGGCCGCAGCGCCCAGCGTATATACGTGGATCTGGTTGAGCATGACATCCCTTGCCAGGGCCACAACCAGGAAAGCCACAAATGCCAGGGCCAGCACTATCAGCGTATTCCTGGCCCTCTTGCTCGCTATGCCCACCAGGGGTGTCAAGAACGCTGTCGCCAGAGTGACAGCGATAATCAGGATCGACGAATGAGCTATCAGCGTAGACAAGATACTAGCCTTTCATCCTCCTCGACTTCACTGAATCTAAGGTGCCGGTGTGACGGTAGATGCGTATTACCAGCGAGAGTATCAGGGCTGAAGTCGCCACACCGATAACGATGTTGGTGAGAGTCAAAGCCTGCACCACAGGGAGGACCATCAGCTCGGACGGTACCTCCGTATAGATAGGTGCGTCACCATCTATCCGGTAGCCCAGGGTTATGAGAAACAGGTTAATGGAAGACCCCAAAATGGCAATGCCCATCACAATCTTGATCAGGTTTCTTCTGAAGATGAGGATATACAGCCCTATACCCAGCAGCACCACTGCCGCCACAAAGGGGAAGTTGCCGGGGAGGCTATGAATCACTCCTCCAATTCCTCCCCCCCTGAGAATAACGCCAGGGCCAGGACAACTGCCGACAGCCCGGCCATGACCTTCAGCCCCACACCCAGATTCATGAGCGGGATCACTCCCCCCGTCCAGACATCACCGGGATTGGGACCAACAGATGGGATGCCCCCGAACAGCCTTGAGCCAACCAGGAAGTTGAAGAAGAAGACAGTCCCTATGCCGGCAAACGCCAGCAAGATGAAGAGCAGCGCACCACTGCTCTCAACTACCGACAGCCGTCGCTCGCGCAGCCACGTCTTTATCTCTTGAGAACCGGAGGCCACGATGAGCAGGACCGCGCCCGAAGCGATAATGGCACCTCCCTGGAAGCCTCCACCGGGCGTGACGTGCCCTTGTATGATCACGTACAGGCCGAAGATGACCACAAACAATATCAGCTGGTTGGCTACCGTACGCACGATCTTAGACATACCTAGGTTTCTTCCTTCTTATGGGAGGCGCGCAAGACGAGCAGAGCGCCTGTAACCGCCGCAAAAAGGACGGTGGCCTCTCCGAGGGTATCGAATCCCCGGTAGTCGAAAAGGACTGCCGCCACTACATTGTTGCTCGCCGCTTCTTCCTGAGCGTTGTCGATAATGTAGTCGTCCATCACAGAAGGCGGTTCTCCGAACGGCCGCATAATGAAAAGCGCACCGATCACCAGAAACACCATTAGCACAACCAGTGAAAGCCAGCCGAAGAACTGCCTCATGCTTACTCCCTTCGCTCCGTTGCTCTGATGCAGATGATGAAGATGGCTGTGGTCACGGCTGCTCCGATTCCCGCCTCGGCGATAGCTACGTCCGGGGCCTTCAGGAGATAGAACTGGAAGGCCAGTAGCAGGCTGAGCACGGCCAGAACCACGACCGCGTACAGCAAATCGCGACAAACCGCAACAAAGACCGCACAGGCGATCAACGCCAGCGGCAGGATAATGTACAGCGCCCCCATCTTAGTCTGTCTCCTTCCCCTCCAGGTCGTCTACTACCGCCCTGATAGGCCGTTCGCCGCTACGGTGCGCCGCCCGGGCGATGGCGTGGGCACCGGTGGCATTGGTAATGAGCAACGCCAACAGCGCCAGAGTCGCGCGTATACACATCACCGATTGAGCGGAATAGGCTCCCTCCGCCGCCCAGATCGCCCCCGACTGCATGATCACAGCCGCTATGAGGAAGATCGCCCCGAAGGTGGTGCACTTGGTCGCCGCATGCAGCCTGGTATACATGTCGGGAAAGCGGTGGAGGCCGATCACTCCGACCAGACTGAAGAACAGGCCGATTCCCAGAAAGACATAGGTTGCAATGGTCAGCGCTGCCATTAGAACCTGGCACCCCCGATGTACTTGGCCACATACAGAGTCATGATAAAGGAAAGCAAAGCATAGACAATTGCCACGTCGATGAAGACCACGTGTTCGAACATCATTGCCACGAGCACCAGGCCGGACACCACAAGAGTGTTGGTGGTATCAAAGGCCACCAGCCTGGTCGGCGCTCCGGGGCCGATGAAGACGCGGGCCAGGGCAATGATGATAGTCACCATCAGGACCACGACCACTGCAAGCCAGTTCAATCCGCGATCCTCCTCGCCCAGGCGGGGAAACCATAGCATATGCGACGGTAGTCTCTCGGCATCTTCTTGAGTGTCTCGGGGTCGGCATTTATCCAGTGCACATAGAGCTCGTTGGTCTCTTCATCGACGTCCACGCTCAGCGTCCCGGGCGTCAACGTGATGGAGTTGGCCAGGATGGTAAGAGACATGTCGCTCCTCAGCCTGGGGTCTATCTTGACAATGGCCGGGTTGATCCGGCCGGTGATAACGCGGTAGGCCACGTCGATATTGGCCTTAGCCATGGCGTAGAGAAAGGGAAAGAGGTAGACGAGGAATATGAGCCACCGCACCGGGTTGAGCATGCGCAGGTCCTTTCCGACGAAACGGTTCCTGAGTAGCGCACCGGCCACCACAGCGAGTACCGCACCGATGGCAAGATCGGCGGCATTCCATAAGAGGACATCTTCGCCGCCGATGGTAAGAACCAGGTAGATAAGGTAAGCAACGACCGCGGTAATCAGAAAACTCATGCCTTACCGATCAAACAACTCCTCAGGTGGCAGGGCCCCCTTCAGAGTCGATTCTACTGGCGTAAGGATCTGGTTTTCCCCAAGATCCTGCCAGGCACGATTCTATATGCCGCTTGGCCCAGATGTCAAGAGTGCGATTGACGCTGCGGGCCGGGGGCTGCAACCGGGCTGAGGCAAATGCCCGGTTACTTCCCTTTCTTGGTATAGTCAGGACACCATGTGGCGTTGGGCCGCACAGGACGATGGCAAGCAGTGCGCCAGTTCCATTTGCAGCTGTCACACAGGAAAACGTTCAGACCGAGAGCCCGTCTGACCTTCAGCCTGAATTTGTCCAGCCAGCTAGGATTGCTTCGCTTTTTCACTTAACTCGGAGGGACAGAAGAGGAGAGGGGATTTGCTAGATATCTTTTGACAAAGTAGCCAGGAACTCGGCATTATTCCTCGTCTTGGCCAGCCTTTCCAGTATCCTCTGTGTTGCTTCACCGTGGTTAGGAGAATCGGCATCGATCATGCTGATCACGCGCCTGAGCAGCCACACCTGTTTCAAGGTGTTATCATCCAGCAGTAGCTCTTCCCGCCGCGTGCTGCTCGGCATAATATCTATGGCCGGGAATATCCTCCTTTCCGCCAGTCGTCTATCCAGGTGGAGCTCCATGTTACCCGTCCCCTTGAACTCTTCGTATATAAGGTCATCCATACGGCTTCCCGTATCCACGAGGCAGGTGGCGATAATGGTGAGGCTTCCACCTTCATCGGTGTTGCGGGCAGTACCGAAGAAACGCTTGGGAGGATGCAAGGCGGTGGAATCGATGCCTCCGGACAGAGTACGCCCGCTCGGCGGCAGGGCCAGGTTGTACGCTCTTGTCAGCCTGGTGATACCATCGAGAAGGATAACCACGTCTTTACCCATTTCCAGCAGTCTCTTGGCTCGCTCCAGTGCCAGTTCTGCCACTCGAGTCTGGCTTTCCACCGGCTCATCGAAGGTGGCAGCGATAACCTCAGCCTCGACGGACTTCTTCATGTCGGTGACCTCTTCAGGCCGTTCTCCAATAAGACAGACCATGAGATGTATGTCGCTGTAGTTAGTGCTTATGGCGTTGGCGATCCTCTGCAGGAGCACAGTCTTGCCCGCCTTAGGAGGCGATACGATAAGCCCCCTTTGCCCCCTGCCTATCGGCGTCACAAGGTTGATCAGTCTAGTCGACAACTCATTCGGAGTCGTTTCCAGGTTGATGAGCTCGCAGGGGAAGGTGGGTGTCAGCGACGAAAAACCGCGGCGCGATCTAGCCAGCTCCGGGTCAACCCCGTTGATGCTCTCTACTCGAAGCAAGCCGTAGTACTTCTCACTCTCTTTGGGGGGTCTGGCCTGACCCGACACAGCATCGCCGTCTCTCAAGTTAAAACGGCGGATCTGGGAGTTTGATACGTAGATATCATTGGCGCCGCGTCGGAACGTATCCTGGCGCAGGAAGCCATAGCCCTCGCTGATTATCTCCAGGATACCCGTCACAAACACATTCCCCTGTTCCTGGGCCTCCGTCTGCAGGATACGCTGGACAAGCTCAGTCTTCTTCAAAGTCGAGAGGCGGCTGATGCCAGCTTCTCTCGCCATTGCCTCCAGTTCATCCCTGCTTTTAGCTTCCAGTTCTGCCATGCTTGACATAGTAACCTCTTTCCAAGTATCGTCGCAATATATACTCTACAATGTGATTGTGTATCCGTGCTTCCGCTGGCGCTCTAAAGCAATCCCTCTCGCGCCATCACCTTCCTCCAGTCATCCCTGAAGCGCTCAATGCCGCTATCCGTCAGTGGGTGCTGTATCATCTGCAGCAACACCTTATAGGGCACTGTGGCTATGTGTGACCCGACTCTGGCAGCGGCCAGACAGTGCTGAGGGTGCCTGATACTGGCGGCAATGATCTCCGTAGGCAATTCGTAATAATCCACATACTCCACGATATCAGCTACCACCTCCATACCATCCTCGCCAATGTCGTCCAACCTGCCCACAAACGGGCTGATGAAGGCAGCGCCTGCAGCCGCTCCCAGCATCGCCTGGTTCAGGGAGAAACAAAGCGTGAAGTTCACCTTGATGCCCTCGCGGGCGAGCCGCGATGTAGCTTCCACCCCTGCCACACTGGCAGGTATCTTGACCACGATATTATCGGCCCACCCGGCTATCTCCCTGGCTTCTTCCACCATTCCCTGAGCATTCTCGCTCAGCACCTCCGTGGACACGGGGCCAGGGACAATAGAGCAGATCTCCTTGACCACCTTCTGATAGTCAACCTTCCCTTCCTTCGAGATAAGGCTGGGATTGGTGGTTACGCCCGTAACTACCCCCAGGCTCACTCCGTGGCGGATATGCTCCATATTTGCGGTATCGAGAAATATCTTCATTTTCCCAGGTTCAAAGGCAAGCTTGTCTGCGCACCTTCCAAAAGTGTACTCTTCGCGGCTTCAACGAAGCCCATAAACAACGGGTGCGGGGCCTCAGGGCGGGACCTGAATTCAGGATGGAACTGACAGGCTAGCATCCAGGGATGGTCCCGCAGTTCGGCGATCTCCACCAGCCTGCCGTCCGCAGAAAGGCCGGACGCGACCAGGCCGGCATCCTCCAGGGCCCGACGAAACTGGTTGTTCAGTTCATAGCGGTGGCGATGTCTTTCGTAGGCCACTTCGCAGCCGTAGGTACGGGCCGCCGTCGTCCCCGCCACCATATGACAGGGGTAAGTTCCCAGCCTCATGGTGCCCCCTTTCTCCTCCACACCCTGCTGGTCGGGACGCAGGTCGATGACGGGATAGGCACTGCCGATGTCAAACTCCGTGGAGTTCACCGCCTCGCTGCCAAACACATGCCTGCCAAACTCGATGACCATGATCTGCATTCCCAGACATAAGCCCAGATACGGGATCTTCCTCTCGCGTGCGAACCTGGCAGCCTTTATCATACCTTCGATGCCCCGGCCACCAAAACCCCCGGGAACGACTATGCCCTGAACGTGAGCGAGTTTCTCGTCTGCCATACCGTTCAACTGCTCTGAGTCCAACCATTCTATTCGCACTTCGCGATCGTGAGCCAGTGCGGCATGGCATAGCGCCTCGCGCACCGAGTAGTATGCGTCACGAAGCTCCACGTACTTCCCTACCAACCCGATTATCACCGGCTCCTTTGGTGCCTTCAGCCTTGCCACCATCTCCCGCCACTCTTCCAGGTCCGTGTTCCCGGCCTTCAACCCCAACCGGCGCGCGACAAAATCCCCCAGCCCTGCATCCTCCAGCAGCAGCGGTACCTCATAAATGGTATCGCTCGTAACCAGCGGGATAACGGCCTCCCTATCAACATCACAGAAGAGCGCTATCTTCTCCTTTGTCGCCTCCGGTATCTCCTTGTCGCTTCGACATAGCAAGACATCCGGTTGGATACCGATTCTCCTCAGTTCATTGACGCTGTGTTGCGTGGGCTTGGTCTTCAGTTCATCCGTGGCGGCGATGTGCGGCAAGAAGGTCACATGGATGTACAGCACATTATCGCGGCCCATGTCCTTTCTCATTTGCCTTATAGCCTCAAGGAAAGGTTGTCCTTCGATGTCTCCCACGGTGCCGCCCACCTCCACAAGCATCAACTCTGCGCCGGACGTTTCGGCGACCTCCCTGATCCGCCTCTTTATCTCATTGGTCACGTGCGGAACTACCTGGATTGTGCCTCCCAGGAAATCTCCCCGTCTCTCCTGAGCAACCACCGAGGAGTACACCTGACCCGACGTGACATTCGAGGCTTGGGTCAGTGCTATCCCGATAAACCTCTCATAGTGCCCCAGATCCAGGTCAGTCTCAGCCCCATCCTGGGTGACGAACACCTCGCCGTGCTGGTACGGGGACATGGTTCCGGGATCGACATTCAAATACGGGTCAAGCTTCTGCACACAAACAGATGTGCCGCGACTCTTCAATGTCTTCCCTAAAGAGGCTACTGAGATCCCTTTGCCTACAGAACTGACAACGCCACCCGTGATGAAAATATACTTGCTCACTGCTAACTACAACAAGAGTATGGAAGAAGCCAAATCTTGCAGAACGATCTTGATACGTGAAGCAAACCCGGATCTACGCTCATTATAGGAGCCACACCGCGGATTGTCAAGTCGTCGTGCGCTGCTTTTGCCAATCAACCCTGGAATGCTATAATTAAGAATAGCGCACAATGTCCATTAAGAGCAAATTCGTCATCGGTCTAGTGATACTGGCAACGGTGTCGCTGTTTGTCGGTATCTGGGCTCTGGCTGCCGCGCCCCTGGCTCCGCCGCCCTCACCGCCAACCGGCAACAACTCGCCGCACATCGACCCCCACTGGACATTCCCCACGATAGATCCCATCAATCATGCGCCTGATGGACCAGACTATGCTCCGCTGATTGCCGGAATGAGGCCCTCGGTGGTCTCGGTGATAACCGAGGTCTCCGTCTCATCGGGCCTCTTCGGCCGGCGTATCCGAGATGCTGCGGGGTCGGGCATAGTCATCGATGCCGATGGATACATCGTGACCAACAACCATGTCATCGAAGACGCCCTGAGTATCACCGTGGAACTCCACGACGGTAGAGCCTTCGCCGCAGACCTGGTGGGTGGCGACCCCACATGTGATCTTGCCGTCATAAAGATAGACGCCTCAGATCTCAGTCCAGCGCTCTGGGGGGACTCCGGGTCGTTAGCCGTGGGCAACGTGGTGCTGGCCATGGGCAATGCCCTCGGAGGAGGAATCGTAGCGACTAAGGGCATAGTAAGCCGCCTGGATGTTACGCTCAGTGTTGAGGGAGTCGCCCTTTTCGGCTTGATCCAAACCGACGCCGCCATTAACCCGGGCAACAGCGGCGGCCCGCTGGTGAACATGGCCGGCGAGGTAGTAGGTATCAACAGCGTCAAGATAGTCGCCCCCCAGGTGGAAGGGGTGGGCTTCGCCATCAGCAGCGATCAGGCCAGGCTCATCATCCCTGACCTGATCCGTCACGGCCGCGCCATATGCCCCTGGTTAGGAGTGGGGCTCGTGACGGTAGATCGGCGTCTGGCTGCGGACGAGGATCTTCCCGTTGAGCGAGGTGCACTCATTGTGGAAGTGGTAAGCGATAGCCCAGCTGATATCGCGGGCTTGAGGGCGGGCGACATAATCATCAGCTTCGCGGAGCAGGAGATTCACGATGTTCCCGAACTCGTCCAGGCGATTCGGACGAGCAATGTTGGCGATGAGGTGGAGATAGTCTTCGTCCGGAACGAGGAAACAAGAGTTACCTCGGCCCAGTTGATAGAACGTCCTGATCCCTAGAACTTCGTTGCCGATTCACAGGCTGTCCACCAGCCTTCAGTTGCTCCACGCTGAAATACAGCGGAACCGCATTCGTAGACCACGGTCGTCGCCGCAGCATCCCCTCGACTGTGGAGCCCGGTTGTTGGGGATAAGAGGCTACCGCTTTGGGGTGCGCAGCCACGCGGGGTAGCCGG
>PWRA01000121.1 GCA_003556385.1 Dehalococcoidia bacterium
AGTGTCCGAGCAGGTTCACCGGCCCAGAGATAGAACTCACTACAGCAGCGATGTCTTCATATTCTCGCTCAAATGAGTAAGCCGGTGAGTCTCCGCTTTCGCCCCGCCCCCGCCGGTCCAGGGCATATACTGTGAATCTATCGCCCAGCATGGGGAGAACCGGCGCCCAGCGTGTATGGTCTGCAGTCGCTCCATGGACCAGGACCAGAGCCGGGCCTTCCCCAGTTCGCTCGTAGGCAATCAGGGTGCCGTCGCTAGACGTCACTTTATCCATAAGCTCCTCCTTGAGCGAATAACAGTCTCATACAGGGCGGGGTCACACATTATCTGTCGACCCGTTCAGATCCGTCGTAGTCCTGGCCGGAGTACTTGCAATGCGCCATAACACTCTGATTGTCGCCTCCTTCGCGGTCCCGGTCGATCCGGCTGTAAATCCCCACTTATGGAATGCACTGTCGCCGTCACTATAAGTCACTACCCATGGAATAGTCATAAAATGGAGTACGAAAAAGTGACAAAGTTATGACATCAACCGGCGACGCGAAGCTCAGTGTGCGCTGGTCCGGGACCTTGACTGGATCGGGCGCACTCGTGTGAACGGTGTTGACAGGCCGCGCCGCGTAGTCTATGTTATGGCCATCACAGGTCTTTGTGGGAGGATGACAAAGTGAGCAAGGGCAAACTGACAGGGATCATAGCAGCTGGTGTCATAGTTGTCGTATTGCTTGTCGTGGCACTCACCCCTGCGCCTGATCCAGCCCCTGATACGGACCCACCGGAGTGGGATCCACAGAAACAGGCCCTCCTGCCCGATAGAGAGTTCGACACTGATTGGACGACCGCTAACAGGTGGTATCCGGCTCTGCACCGCGGTATATCTGTCATCTGGTCGGACTCGGGAGCAGGACCCGGCACGATCGCGTCCCCGGATGATGCCAACGTCTCGACAGTGCTGGGCCTCAGTGATGCACACCCCCCGGGCGACGGGCCCAGGGTACTGCGCTACATCTTTGCCAAGGACCTTTCCGGCGGAGTGTCCCTGGACTTCATCGTAAGGCTCTATGACGGAAATGAGCTAATAGGAGAATGGGTCGAAGAGGACATACCAGACGTGTGGACAATGCGCGAACGCGAGTTGGATGCTGAGCCATCGGCGTGGGACGACTTGCGGGTGGAGCTGGCCCGTGAGGGTGACACGACAGCGCCCGAAGCCGACTTGCGCCGGGTGCTTGTTTCTCTGGTGGAGATGGAAATACCCTATCCCGAAACATTCACCTTTCCGTATCTCAACCCCGCAACCACCACCCACGCACCTGGAAGCGATACGTTACAGCGCCCACCCGGAGTGCAGGAAGGCGATGTGGTATTTGTGTCTAGTGTCGACGGCGAGGCGGCAGAGGGGTTCAGCCTGATCTACTCGCAGCCCACCATCGAAGATGCCTCTCCTCCATACAATCTGCGGACATGGTGGAAACGCGCCGGCCCCGATGAGCCTGCCTCCTACACATTCCCCGATGCACGAGGCCTCTGGGCGGCCAGAATATCAGGAGCAGCCGACCTTCCGGCTGCGGTAGCGGGCCACGTTGCGCCGGAACCTGATGGATTCGTGTTGCCGCTCGGCATCTCAACACCGTCTGTCGACGCACCGACCGAGAACTGTCTGGTCATACGGATTTCTGCCAATAACATGTACATCACCTGGACCGAGCCGCACCAGTGGATTGCCTGGGATGAGTGGCCCTGTTTTGCAGCTTCCTGGCGATTCCAGAGGGAAGCCGGCCCAACAGGTGAGGAATTCCACGGAACAGGCTCGTTTATACACTGGGTTGCTCAGGCCATTGCCGTTGCGCCGGCATGAGCAGAGCCGCAGGTTTTGAGGTCGCAGGGGCAACAGGACACGATGGATCAGTGGCGCTCGAGAGAAGGCGACGCCTCTTGCTGGCTTCGCTCGTGGAGAGTCCCGAGACGGTTATCTCGATTCACGTGCTGACGCGGGGCGACTGTAACGTCTACATGTCCGGCGACCGGCCTAGTAAGGCGGTGGCCGTTCTCCAGGCGAGAGGTTGGGCATCAGAACCGACCGGTTTTGGCTCCGACGCCGATGTGCTATGGCAAGCGCTCGCTCAGGTCAAAGGGTGGGACTGCGTTCTGGTGGACAAAGACGTTGCCCCTCCGCTGGGGGGGATCATCTCGCGCCGACTGGACACACCGGTCCGCTTGCTGGACGACATCTATCACGTCCCGGGTGGTGAAGTCGCGCCTTTCGAAGATGCATCGGTCCGCCGGTTGGCCCTCGACGACCTCACGCTGCTGGAGGGCTTGCCTCCTGAGGCACAGCCGATCGAGTTCTGGGGAGATCTGCAGACATCGCTTACAGAGGGACTGATAGCGGGTGCGATCGTCGAGGGCAAGGTCGTGGCTACCTCCTTTGTTGCCGCTCTGGGACGGCGATATGCCGACCTGGGCGTCTACGTGCTCCAGGATCATAGACGGCGCGGTCTCGCCACAGCCGCTGCTTCGATTGTTGCACGAACAGTGCAGAACGACGGGCTGATTCCGGTGTGGAGCTGTGGTTCACATAACCTCGCTTCGCTCAAGCTCGCCCGGAAGCTCGGGTTTGTCGAGGTTTCCAGGCGAGCATATGTAGTCATCGAAAAACAGGCACCGCGGGACGTCCGGAACCGGACGTATCCTGCCCGGAATGAAGGAGTGGTACAATGACGGCCGTGGGCCCGTCCAGTGTGCGCTACAACAAGGCAGGCGTTAGAGCGCTGGAGAACGTCAAAGAGGTCGTTGAGTCTTTCCGTTTACCTTTGATCAAGGCCAGGAAGTTCTACGGCATACTGAATGCTATCGAGATGCAGATCGAAGACCATGGATACACCGACGATGTCGTGAGGGCCCTGGACGTGTCGCTCTTGGCCCTGGCCGAGCAGCATGCTTCCCAGGCTCAACGCGCACAGCTGGAAGGCGTCCTGACCGAGTTTGAGCGGAAACTGGCCAGAAAACAGAGGGGCTGATCTTTCGGGCGTGGCCGTGCCGCAACGAATGGGGGAACATCAGCGAGCACTGCTATCACGAGCGCTGTGACGCACGTCGACGAGTGCCTGCATAGGCAGTGCCATCGTATGTAGATAGCTATTCTGATCAGGTCAAGGAGGTCTTATGCATGTAACCAGGTTAGATGAAGTCGAGAGAACTATACCGGAGATGGAGGGCGCCAAGGGTGTATACAAGCAGACTCCACTGTCCGGGGAACACGGGGCTCCCACATTCTCATTCCGGGTGTTCACCATTGAGCCGGGCGGACATACCCCGTTGCATGAGCACAGCTTCGAGCACATGAATTACATAATAAGCGGCGAGGGAACCCTGGTCGCCGAGGATCGGGAGTATGAGCTAAGAGAAGGCGATTTCGCCCTCGTACTACCCGGGGAGAAACACCAGTACAGAAACGCCTCCCAAAACCGGAGCCTCGTCATGATCTGCGCCGTCCCGCGAGAGTGCGAGTAACCATTCACGTGGCGCCGGTCGAATGTGTCGCTGGCAGGCCTTCCTCCCGAGCGTGTGATTAGCCACGTAGCTACCGGCAGCTTCGTTGGAACGGCATCAAAGCCACTGGATCGGCCTATCTTGCTGCGCAATGGCTCAGGTCGTCGATCCGTCCGACAGGGTGCTCCAACTCCCGGGCAATGCCCGATAACAGAGGGTTGACTGCACAGAGCGGAGAGCGTACCATGGGACGTGACTCCCTGGAAATGCCCCTGCCGGATACCGGGTGAGACAAGGAGGTACAGAGATGCATGAAGACCTGTTCTCGCGGATCGAAGAGTTCCTGCGCTGCACCAGATGCCCGGGTAGATTAGCATTCGACAGTTCCGCCGGGCTCCTGACCTGCCGGAGCGATACCTCGCATAGTTTCCTCGTACTCGACGGCATCCCTAGTTTTGTGAAGGAAGGCGAAATCTCCGCCATGGATGCCAGGTGGGTCTTTGAGTATGATGAGAAGTCGGAACAGTACGACCAGGCCGTCAAGGGGTATGACACCTCGCTGGGTGTTAACGTCAGGGAAGAGTTCGCCCGGGTGATGCCCGAGATACGTAACGACCCTCACTTCAGGGTGCTCGATGTAGGCACGGGGACGGGAGCGGTGATACTCGGTCTGCTCATGTATTTCCCGGACTTCCCCGGCCAGCTTGTCGGCACGGATCTATCGCTGGGTATGATGCGCGTTGCCCAGAGGAAACTCGCCGAACTGGGCGCTCAGGTCCCTCTATTCCATTCAACGGTAGCCAGGCTACCCTTCGAAGACGATTCATTCGACCTTCTGACCCATGTTGGAGGCATAAACACCTTCTCGAATATCCCGGCAGCTATCAGGGAGTGGGTGCGGGTGCTCAAGCCCGGGGGAACTCTCTTTTTCGCCGACGAGGGGCTCTCCCCGGCCGCAAGGAAGAGCCGCAGAGGAGCGGAGATCATAAGAAGCAACATGCTCTTTATGCTGAACCCGCCCCTTGAGCAGTTACCGCCCCAGGTGAAGAAAATAAGACTGCAGTGGGTGGCAAGAGATAGCTTCTACGTCATTCAGTGCCAGAAGCTCTCGGTAGAAGAACTCGGTGAACTGGAGCCATGGCTGCCCTGATCCCTGCATTGAAATAGGAGCCGATTGGACAACAGGCTGTCATCGTAGATCCCGCGGACACGCTACCGACTCCAGGCATGCTACGGTTTCGGCATTCTGCCCTCGTAGGCGCCCATACACAGGAGACACACGGACACACGTGCGCTGCACGGTTTAGCAGAATGCTCATCTGCCTGGCCGAGGTTAGAGGCTACGCATACGCATCCTGTGGTAAGATTCTGTTCACCAGTATTTACTGCGTTTCAAGGAACTGGCTAAGAAGCGATGAAGCCTGAAGCTATTCTCTTCGACCTGGACGATACCATACTGGCTGATGGTGCAGTATATGAGAAAGCCTGGAGAAACGTATTCCAGAAGCGTCTACGTCGGGCAGGTGATCTCGATAACTCAGAACTATGGACTGCGATCAAACAGGCCAGTGAATGGTATTATAGTGATCCTGAGCGCATGCGCAAGGCGCAGCACAATATACACTCTGCTCGCCGTGAGG
>PWRA01000043.1 GCA_003556385.1 Dehalococcoidia bacterium
CTGCGCTATGACGTGAATGTTTTCACCTATGATGACCATGTGGGGTACCTCCGATCTGTTGGTTGAGAGTTCACAAAACCAATGCAATATAGCAATGAATGGCCCGTTTGTCAAACAACACGGCGAATCAGAACGTCTGGAATCGTCTTGCATCTCGTACCGGATGTGTCGTTGACGAAGCGCATTCCATCAATCAGCCGGGATCGGCATGGACCGGCGGGCCAGGGCCGGGAGTTGGCGGAACAGAGGAAAGGATATTGACGCGTCTCACGGGCACTTGACTGAAGGAGCCGGAGCTTGTAGCATTCCGGCGTAGTCAGCTTGTCCCGAAGCCTTGAGCCAACTCCCTTCCTGTGTCCGGCGTGTCGTCGAGGTCGGCGGGAACGGCCCGGGCACCGGGATCAGCTATACCGCGGCCCTGCAGGAGGTAACAACGATGGCAAACCTTGAAGAAGTTGCGTGGCTCGATGCCACCGCCCAGGCCGATCTGGTGCGGCGCAGCGAAGTGCAGCCGGTCGAGCTTGTTGATGAAGCCATCCGGCGCATCGAGCGTCTCAACCCGGAGTTGAACGCGGTCATCACCACGATGTACGACGGGGCGCGCGCTGCCGCGCTGGACGGACTCCCCGGGGGTCCCTTCAAGGGTGTGCCATTCTTGCTCAAGGATCTGACAGCCATCTATGGCGGTGTGCCCATGTCATGGGGGTCGACATTCGTGTCGGGTTACGTGCCCGACCACGATTCCGAACTGGTTCTGAGGTATAAGCGCGCCGGACTGGTCATCGTCGGCAAGACGAACGTACCCGAGTTCGGCATCCTCCCCACCACCGAGCCGCGCCTGCACGGTCCGGCACACAATCCGTGGGACCTGACGCGCACACCCGGCGGGTCGAGCGGAGGGTCGGCGGCGGCGGTGGCCGCCGGTCTGACGCCCATGGCGCACGGCAATGATGGCGGGGGTTCCATACGCATTCCGTCTTCATGCTGCGGTCTGTTCGGCCTCAAGCCTACGCGGTCGCGCAATCCCCTGGGCCCCCACCTGGGTGATATGGCCAGCGGGCTGGTGGCCGAGCACGCTCTTACTCGATCGGTGCGCGATAGCGCCGCTTTGCTGGATGCCACGGCCGGTCCTGCTGTCGGCGACCCGTACTGCGCGCCGCCGCCGGAGCGGCCGTTCCTGCATGAGGTGGGCGCCGACCCGGGACGGCTGCGGATCCGCTTCACCTCCGAGCCGCTTACCGGGGTGAAGGTCCATCAACACTGTGTAGACGCGGTGGTCGATGCCGCGCAGCTGTGCGCAGAGTTGGGACATGATGTCGAGGAGATCAAGTTGAACCTGCCCGGCCAGCTATTGATGCAATCCTTTACCACCGTGTGGTCGGCTCTGGCTGCATGGTCGATAGACATCATGGCGTTCCTTACCGGGCGTACGCCTACTCCGGAGCAGTTCGAGCCGTTGACCTGGGCTCTGGCGGAAAGGGGCCGACAGCGTAGCTCGGCCGATTACATTATGGCCGTGACGGCGATGCAGCGTTCGTCTCGCACGGTGTGCCGCTTCTGCCTGGATTTCGATGTCTTGCTGACGCCGACGCTGGCTCAGCCTCCGCCGCCTCTGGGGCATTTCTCCGGCCCACCCGATAGGCCGTGGGAGGCTTTGTACCGCGCGGCCGAGTTCATACCTTTCACGCCGCTGTGCAACATGACCGGCCAACCGGCTATGTCTGTGCCCCTGTACTGGAACTCGGATAACCTGCCCATCGGCTCGCAGTTCATCGGGCGCTTTGGCGACGAAGCCACGCTGTTCCGACTCGCTGCGCAGCTGGAAGAGGCTCGCCCCTGGGCCGACAGGCGCCCGCCCGTCTCGGCCTGAGGATAGGCTCTGCCGGGAGGCAGGCTGTCCGGACTGCGGCATTCCCGGGGCTCGGGGTTTGTGATACTCTATCACCTGGATCTCCATGCAGAAGGTGGTCTGGGATATGGACCCGGGCATCGACGATGCCCTGTCCCTGATACTGGCCCTGAGGTCGCCTGAGGTCGGTATTCTGGGCATCACCGTGGTGGCGGGCAACGCTCCGCTGGAGATGACCGGAAGCAATGCCCGAAGGGTACTGGAGCATCTGGACGCGGGCAACATCCCGGTAGCCGCCGGTGCGGCCAAACCATTGTGCCGCCCTTTGGAGGATGCCCTGGGCTACCACGGCCCCTATGGGTTGGGCGACTCCTCGCTGCCTCCGCCCGCAGCCTCACTCCACCCCGAGCCCGCCTGGGATTTCCTGTCCCGTGCGGCGCTTGAAGCACCGGGCGAAGTCACACTGCTGGCTACAGGCCCTCTAACCAATGTCGCCTGTGCGTTTGAACGCCATCCTCAGTTGCCCGGGCTTCTGGCCGGGGTGGTCCTCATGGGTGGCGCATATGGCCTGACCTCCTACGGCAGGGGGAATCGGACTCCCGCGGCCGAGTTCAACATCTGGCAGGACCCTGAAGCTGCACGTGTGGTGTTTGACTCTGGCGCCGGCATCCTCGCCGTCGGGCTCGACGTCAGTATGGGGCCTGCGGCCTGTCTGGGTGCCCGGCATCTGGAGCGAATCAGGACCGGACAGACACCGGCTGCATGCCTGGCGGCGCAACTGGTACAATACGAGATGAGACATCATGGATGCTGCAGGATGCATGACCCCCTGGCTCTGGCGGTGTTAATCGACGCATCGCTGTTCAGGTTTGTGTCGGGCAAGGTTGAGGTCATGGTGACGGACGGTCCGGAGAGGGGTGCAACCCGCATCTCGCCCCTCGATAACGGACAGGAGTCATCCGGTGGCTCCAGGCCGACACAGATAGCTTCGGCTGTGGATGGTGCCCGCTTTCTCGAACTGTTTGTAAGCCGGATACTGGATGAGCGACATGTCTAGCCTTGTAGTATGTGGCGCGGTTAACTGGGATACCACGTGCTTTGTGGGCCACTTGCCGGTGCCTGGAGAGGAGGTGACCGTCGGTCAGATCACCTGCGTGTCCGGCGGCACGGCAGGAAACGTTGCCGTGGCGGCGGCGCGGATTCTGGGCGCCAGGCAAGTCGACATCATAGCTGCCCTCGGGGATGATGAGATCGGTGGCCGGCAGGTTGCGGCACTCGAGGCCGAGGGAGTGAACTGCGAGGGGGTCCTGCGCATTGCCGGACAACAGTCGGGGCAGGCATTCATCCTGGTAGACAGGTCCGGCCAGAATGTGATCGCCAGTCATCTGGGTGCAAATGCCGCGCTCCACCCAGACCATGTCGATGCCTCCTGGCTCGGACGACAACTAGAAGGCTGCCGGGGCATCGTGCTTACCGATCCGCCTTTGGAAATGGTGAAGCGCCTGATAGAGATGGGGAATCGGCGTGGTGTTCCTGTCCTTTGGGATCCGGGGATTCTGATCACCGCGAACCGGGATGCAGTGCACGCGTTCGCCAGAGAGGTGGCGGTCCTCTTTCTCAACGAAGCAGAATCCTGTGCCCTGCTGGGAGCAGACGCCCTCAATACTAGTATGCGCCGTCTGCAGGAGCTGGGAGTTCGTAGCCGAACAGTGCTGAAACTGGGCGGCCGCGGAGCGGTCATGGCCGAGCCGGAGCGGGGCATGGTACTGGAGGCGCCGGCGCTTCCTCTGGGTGAACTGGGCATGGGTGTGATCAACGCTGTAGGGTGCGGCGATGCCTTCGTAGGAGCATTTGCCGCTTACTGCGCCCTGGGTGCGGGCTTTGACAGGTCGCTCCTTATGGCCGGGGTGGCCGCCGGTCTCAACGCCGCCCGGCCTGAGACCCGCGGCAGCCCGGATCGGGTCACTCTGGAGAAGACGGCAGACCATGCCGCGCGGCTGGGCTTTGCTTTTGAGGAGAGGGGCCTTCGCCAGCGTTAAGGGCAACGACGTCACGAGATGTGCGGGATCGCTCTTCCGTGCAGGTCCGCTAGGAGAGGGGTTGCTGTTCTCCCTCACATGATGCTAATCTATGCGTCGGCGCTCTCAAACTGGCCCTTGATGAACTGAGACAGTATGAAGTCTGATCGAAGTAGCGAAATCGACCTGGGTGATATTGCCGGGGTCATCTTCGACATGGACGGGGTGCTGACCGACACGGCAACCACTCATGCCGAGGCCTGGAAGCAGCTATTCGACGAATATTTGAAGGAACGCGCCGAGAGACTGAATGAGGAGTTCAGGCCCTTCGACATCCAGGCGGACTACCTGAGCTACGTCGATGGCAAGCCGCGCTACGACGGAGTAAGGAGCTTCCTGGAATCTCGTGGCATATCGCTTCCACAGGGTAAATCCGATGACAAGCCGGACAAGGAGACAGTATGCGCGCTCGGCAATCGGAAGAACCGCTACTTCCTGGCACGCTTAAAGGGGAGTAGCGTCAGATCATACGCCTCATCGGTCGATCTCATAAAGAGGCTCAGGAGGCATGGCCTTCGGTTGGCGGTGATATCATCGAGCCGTAACGCCGGGGAGGTCCTCGAGTCTGCTGGGATCAGTGGTCTCTTCGATGTGAAGGTGGACGGGGTCGATTCCGACAAGCTTGGGCTGACGGGCAAGCCGAACCCGGCGATTTTCCTGGAGGCGGCAAGGCGGATGGAGGTTGATCCCGGGGAGACGATGGTTGTTGAGGACGCACTGGCCGGTGTAGAAGCGGGACGCCGTGGCAAGTTCAGGCTGGTTATCGGAGTGGACCGGGTGGGTCAGGGTGAGGAAATCAGGAAGCGGGGCGCCGACATCGTGGTAGGCGATCTCTCGGAGATCAGGATTCGCCGGAGGCGCCGGCGACCGACGGCAGATAGACGACGTGCTATCGACAGTCTGCCTTCCGCTCTTGACAAGAGAGAGGAAATACTCCGACGCCTGCTTGAGAGAACGCCCGCCATCTTCCTGGACTATGATGGGACGCTCACGCCTATTGTGGAGGACCCCGCCGAAGCTAGGCTTCCGGATAAGACCGGGAAGGTGATGAAGCGGCTGGCAGAGCAGTATACGGTGGCCATCATCAGCGGGCGCGACCTTCGGGACGTGCAGCAGATGGTTGGTATCGAAGACATCGCCTACGCAGGGAGCCACGGCTTCGACATCGCCGGTCCGGGCGACCGTCATGAGTATCACGAGC
>PWRA01000047.1 GCA_003556385.1 Dehalococcoidia bacterium
CGACGGGTGATTGTGCGTTTCCACCTTGAAGCAGACCGCATGATGACCGTCGAAATCTATGACCCCCGAATTGTCCTTGAATACTGAAAGACACCACGGCTTATCTAACTCGGCGGTCGCTTTCATGACCGTGCTCTTAAGCAAATTATCGATGGTTTCCTGCCCGAGCGTGATCCTGCTCTTGAAGGTCTTATGCACACAGTGTTCCGACCAGGTCTGGGCCAGGGTTTCAAGCTCCACGTCGGTTGGGTTGCGACCCAGCCCCGAGAAGTACTCCTGAATAAGTCTCATCTCACTCAGGATCAGCCCTGTCGGCTCCCCGCCCACCGCCATAAGCTCGCTATCATCCACAGCCAGCAGGCCGACGCTGTTCAGGGCGAAGTCGTATCGCACAGATGGGAGAGAGATCGACTCGTAGTCGGTAACTGCGTGCTGGACAACGCTATTCACCAGCAGCCTGTTGCAGATCGCTTGAAAGTCTTCGTCGGAGAGTGTTCCCCGTAGCAGATATCTCTTTGCAGTCTTTACCGACTCGACGCCCGTTATCCCGAGGTCGCGAATCCCCTTCCTGACGCTTCCCTCCACAGGGTCGGTCACGCCGGGATTGTACGCAACCTCAACCAGATGAGAGCCCGGGGGCCGGCCCGCTGTACCCGCTTCATCGTACGAACACTCTTCCAGTACCGGATCAGCCAGCAGTTCTTCGGAGATTCTTCTTACTTCGTCGGGACCGAGGTCGCCCACAAGCAGATAGACATCACTAACGCGCACCTGTTCGACACCCGCAATGCCGAGGTCGCGTATATCGCTTTGGAGAGCTTCTCCCCGCGGGTCCCGCAAACCGTCCTTTACGTAGACTTCAACTCGATACAAGAGCCGTCCTTTCCGTGTCTACCAGGCCTGGCAGCCTGCATCCCAGGCGAGAATATCTGCATACGCGGGTTTCCGTTGGTCCAGGATGAGCGTCATAACACCGGCAGGTATTTGCTTAGCTCATAGTCGGTAACGTGGGTTCGATACAGGTCCCACTCGATCCTCTTGTTCTTGATGAAAGCATCGAATACGTGGTCGCCCAGAGCCTTGCGGACCATCTCGCTCTTCTCAGTCAGCATCACTGCCTCCAGAAGACTGGCCGGCAGGGTCCCTATCCCTCGTGTGCGCCTTTCGTCATCGGTCATATCATAGACGTTCTCTTCCACGGGATCGGGTACCTCGTACTGTCTCTCTATTCCCTCCAGCCCGGCCGCCAGGATAACGCTAAAAGCCAGATACGGATTGCAGGCCGGGTCGGGCGATCGCAACTCGATCCTGGTGGACTTCTCTCTTCCGCGACGGTACTCGGGGACGCGGACGAGGTCGGAGCGATTCTGCCTCGCCCAGGAGACATAGACGGGTGCCTCGTAACCCGAGACGAGCCGCTTGTATGAGTTGACCCACTGATTGGTGACCGCTGTGATCTCTGGAGCGTGTCTGAGAAGACCGGCAATGAAGCACCTCGCGGTACTGGACAGGCAGTATTCATCATCCTTGTCAAAGAAGGCGTTCCTGTCACCCTCAAACAGCGACTGGTGAACATGCATTCCGCTACCGTTCATGCCTATTATGGGTTTGGGCATGAACGTGGCGTGTACTCCCTGCCGCTGAGCGACCTGCTTTACCACCAGGCGGTAAGTCATCACATTATCGGCCATGGTTAGCGCATCGGTGTATCTCATGTCTATCTCGTGCTGGCTGGCGGATGCTTCGTGATGGGAATACTCAACAGCTACCCCCATATCCATGAGCGTAAGGACCGTCTCGCGCCTCAGATCAGAGGCGATGTCCGTTGAGGTCATGTCGAAGTACCCTCCGTCGTCGAGCCCCTGTGTTCCCTTCGAATCCTTGAAGTAGAAGTACTCCAACTCCGGCCCCACGTGGAACGTGTACCCCAGGTCGGCCGCCCGCTTCAGATTTCTCTTTAGCACATACCTGGGGTCTCCCTCGAAGGGCCCGCCGTCGGGCCTGTATATATCACAAAACATCCTCGCAACGGCGTTGTTCTCTGTCGGCCGCCAGGGTAGCAGAGACCACGTGTCAGGATCGGGCATGGCCACCATGTCGCTTTCGTCGATCCGGGCAAATCCCTGGATCGAGGAACCGTCGAAACCCATACCCTCCTCCATCGCCCCTTCCAGTTCCTCGACAGTGATGGCGAAGTTCTTTAGAAAGCCGAGGATGTCGGTAAACCAGAACCTGATGAACTTAACGTCGTGCTCTTTGGCCATGTTCAGGACATGATCCTTGCTATCGCCCTTAGTTCTATCTATCATCTGCACCTACCTTAGTTTAGTTTATAGTTCGTCCAACAGCCGCCTCATACAGGTCCCCTCATTTCTCTCCTGCTCTGCTATTCCTCCTACCGCGCATGCTTCAGCTCACCATCAACAGTACCGCGAACCTGCTCCCTTTCTTCGGCGAAATCAAACCCGGTCCAGATGCCGATGGAGCCAAGAATCGAGTCTTGAGGGTGAAACTGGCGAAAGATCTTGAAGTAGTAGGCTGCCTCGCGGCTGTTGATTACTGCTCCGGGATTCTCCGCCTTAATGCGTTCAAACTCTTCCTCACTCACCTCCGATTCAGCCAGTTGTTCCCCCAGGCTCTCACAGCCAGCCCCCTGTGTATACTGAACCTTGTAGCGCCAGAGTATGTCCTCAGGGAGGTACCCCGTCCCTTCAAATGCCTTGCGCAGAATCCACTTCTCGATCTTATCCCCGGCCCCTTCAGGCACGTGTATCTTGAGCTTGGGGGGGATTTTCATGGCAAGGTCAATCATAGCCACATCCAGGAAGGGCACTCTCAACTCCAAACTGAAGTACATTCCCATACGATCGGCCCGTTGCAGATTGATATTGTGGAGATTGGCAATACATCGCCTGGCCTCGAGATTGAGCTTATCCATGGGTAAATGCTTCATGTAGTGATAGCCGGTGAACACTTCGTCCGCGCCTTCGCCCGTGAGCACTACTGTGACATAATCTGCCGCCAACTTGCACGTGAAGTAGCAGGGAACAGCACAGCGCACCAGCGAAGGGTCATAGCTTTCCAGCTTGTTGATAACAATCGGCAGCGCCTCGTAATACTCTTCCTCGGTGAAAATCAACTCATGATGCGTTGACCCGATATGCCCGGCAGCAATACGCGACGCCTTCACGTCATCACTCTCGTTCCCGTTCTTATCCATCATGCCCACAACAAAGGTATGCAGATTGGGTATGTCCTCGGCAGCGATGGCAGCGACCAGACTACTATCTATGCCACCGCTACAGAATGAGCCAACGTGGACCTCCTTATCCGCCAGCAGCCTTTTCTTAACCGCCTGGATCAAGCTTTCTCGAATCAATGCGCACGTTTCCTCTATATCGGTTAACAGCCAGTCTTGAATCTCTGGTATTTGATAGTACTGGACAAACCCATCTCCGGGGGTATAATAATGCCCGGCAGGAAACTCGTGAACCTCCTCTACACCGGCCAAAGACATAGCCCCCAACTCAGAGGTGAAGTAAAGCTTATCGCCCACATAGCCGTAATAGAGCGGTTTGATGCCGATGGGGTCACGGGCCAGCATGAAGTCCTCATCGTTAAAGATGGCGAAGGCGAACATGCCGTCAAGGTCGCGCACACATTCAGGTCCCTTCTCCTGATACAGGTGAAGAATGACCTCCGTGTCCGAGTCGGTCGTGAAATCGTACCTGGAAGCGAGTTCCCTCCCCAACTCCCGAAAGTTATAGATCTCACCATTACAGATGATTCCCGTCCTCCCGCCGTTGGCCAGAATCGGCTGGTGCCCCCTGGCTACATCCACGATAGAGAGTCTGGTGTGTCCAAAGACGGTGTTGTTCAAGGCATATATGCCACGGTCATCTGGTCCTCGATGGGGTAATGCATCCAGCATTCGATTGATGGTCTTTGTATCTCTTATCCCAAAACATCCTGCTATCCCACACATGAATCTCCCCTTTCTTGCCAGTTGTTCTGTATTACCAGCAGACGAAAGCTACCCCCATGCCCAGGACAATAGGCGTAGAGCCTTCCGTAAGGTCGGTCTTAGCAAGCGAACAGTTTCGCGAATTACTGCGATACTATACTCTTCGGTTCCTACATCCGGCTTGCGCTCAGGATTCGCTTGCCCGGCACACCGCTGAAGCCGCACAATCGTCCGGCGGCCCATATTATAGCACTTCAGCCCTACTGGCGCAGCTAGCAGCCTGGGAGACTGATGGGGCGGGGCAAGTGCTTGACACCCTCTGAGAAACGCTATACTATTTCTTTGCGGTCAGCTCATTCAATGGCGAGTGAAGCGGGGCAGATCATCAAACCACTGTGAGGAGGTTGCAAATTCCATGCAGGGCAGATTCAGGGTAATAACACAGGTATCTCTGGCTCTTGCGGTGGCACTCAGCTTGCTTATCGCCGCATGCGGTGACAACGATGTCGCCGCACCGGCCATGCGGCTCGTGTCGCTGGCCGGAGGCGCCTTCGGCGGCGGCTCCGGAACTCCAACTGATCCCTACATAATCGAAGACATCGACGACCTGCAGGCCATGCAGGACGACCTCGAAGCATATTATGCCCTGGTAGACGACGTCGATCTGTCTGCCTTTAACTGGATCACATGGGGCGACGGAAACGGATTCGCACCCATCGGAGATGCTACTAACCGGTTCTCGGGAGGCTTCGACGGCAGAGGCTTCACCATCACCGGCCTGTACATCAACCGCCCAAACACGAATAACGTGGGGCTGTTCGGGCATGTGGGTCATGATACCGGAACGACAATCATCAAGAATGTCGGGTTGATCGATGCCAGCATTGTCGGCGCCCGCGGCGTCGGTACGCTAATCGGCAGGGTAACAGGCAATGCCAATACTCTGATAGAGAATTGCTTTGCCGAAGGAGGCGCTGTTACCGGGAACGGGGCTACCGGAGGGCTGATAGGTTCCTTTAACAGCTGGCGGACGACGCCGGGAGGCGAAGACAACCCGATTCTGCGCTACAGTTTTACACATGTCTCGGTGGAATCTGTTGCCGAAGGCGGGGGTAGAGACAAGTTCGGCGGCCTGGTCGGGTGTTCTCAGAAGGGCA
>PWRA01000160.1 GCA_003556385.1 Dehalococcoidia bacterium
ATGCTCAAGGAAAAGAGGCTTCTCGGTTTGATTGCATTGGGGGTGGGCCTGGACGCCCTGGGCAGTTCTCTACTCGGACCGGTACGATACAACACCACGCACTTTGATGTCATAACGCACGTACTAGCCGGATTCGTGGTCAGGGAGTACATAGAGCGGATAGACTCTTATCATCTCCCCTTTATCCACAAGATAAGAGGCATCTCGCCGGGGCGAGCGCAGAAATACATTACCGCTACCACCCTTGCCTTTGCCCTCATGATCACGTTCGAGCTCCTAGAGGGACTCCAGGCGACGATCCCCGGTCCCCTGGGTGACGGGGTGGCGGTCATCTGGGGCTGGGAAGACCAGTTCAAGGACATGTTCATTAGCAATCCCCTCGGCATCCTGATCTCCGCCCGTAAAGCAGGCCTCAGACAGGCCGGACTGAGAATCATAGGCAGAGCGTGAAGAAGAAGATGTTGGATCTGATTCTCTGTGTAAGGGATCTGAAGCGACGATCAACCCGGGGAACACGGCCCAACCCCACTGGCCGTGGTCGGGCTAATGCCGTGCACTCCCGCGCTCGAGTCGTTCTCGTGGTGATCGGGGTGCTGGGGTTCTGACGGACAGAAGGAGCCCGGAGTCATCGGCCCCGCTTGCAGGAACCGTCGAATCCCGGGGAAACTGTTCATTACGGCCTGCGCTCCGCGGATGTCATGCCTGTTTCGACCACGCGCACATGCCTGCCATTGACACTGGCAACGATTCTGCATACCATTTCCGGCACAGGGCATCTTCGGCGTCGCTGATGACGCTGAACCCGAGAAAGACGGAGGATACATGGCAGGAATAGTTTTCCTGAGGACCGGGGACCTGGCGCGGATACTGGAGTTCTACACGGGCCGGGTTGGCATGTCGGTGTGGCTGGAACAGCCCGACATCACCATTCTCCGGCACGAGAATCTGCTCATCGGCTTCCAGCAGCACGGCAGCCCCGATGTCGCGGGGGTCATCACGTTCTTCTACCCCGATAAAGGCAATGTCGACGCTATGTACGAGGCGCTCCGCGATGCGTCGCTGGAGCCCCCGCGCACGAACGAGCGGTACCGGATCTACAACTTCTTCGCGCACGACCCCGAAGGCCGCACGATCGAGTTCCAGCACTTTCTGCACGAGCTACCAGACTGGAAGTAGCGGGGACGTCTGTGAGGCCGACGTTGCGGGCGCGGCCCGAAACATCGTCAGACACGCCGTTCCGGCAATGCTATCATCCAGTCACGTAAACGGGTTTCGTCAGCTGAACGCCATTTCGCATATGTCATCCTGAGCGGTAGCGAAGGGTCTCAAGGTGCCCCGAGGCCTATCTGCTCAGCGAGATTATTCGGTCGCTTCGCTTCCTCATAATGACAGGTTTTATGAAAGCCATTTGTGGGACTGCATGCTAGCGGGCCCGTATCAAAACGCCGTCGAGCTCGGCTTCGGCCAGCGGAATGCGGTCGACCGTCATCTCAGGAACGAGTTTGCTGGTGGGGGTCGGCTTCACCGGGACGCGGCGGTTGATCAGTATCTCGACGTCCCATCCCGCAGCCCTCAGCGCCTGCGTGGCATCCTCCAGGAAGGCCAGCGGGTGGCCGAACTCCCGCATGATAGGCGCATGCACCGGGTCATCCGGACTGAAGAACGCATGCGAGAACAGCAACACCCCACCGCACACGCGCCTCAACTCGGACAGGGCATCGGACACTCCCTCCATGATGTTGCCCAGGCCCACATGGGATACCAGCACGGGAATCGAACCGTCCCCGAACGCCGTCCTGCGTGCGTCCACGACCAGATGGCTCACCCGGGACGCCATTCCCTTGTGCTGCATCCGGCGACGACTGCGGCGGAGCACCCAGACGCTGAAGTCGGTAGCGACGATAAGCGGGCAGTCCCCTTCCGCCATCAACTCGGCGAGCGTGCCCCTGCCGCTGGCCACATCGACAACGGGGCCGCGGTGCCCCGAGTACATCTGCACCATGCGGTCGAGGCACTCGTTCCACAGCTCCCACAGCTCAGGAGTGTACAACTGCTCCCGCGCTCCCCGACCTGCCTGTTCGGCTCCGGCAACGTCGCCCAGTTCGTCGAGGTAATCGGCCCGCAGGAACCGGTCGACAGGCTCGAGTTCGTCCAGCGGTGTGTCGATCAGTCGGGCACGCAACTCCGGACGGGTGTTCAGATACCCGGTCAACTCAGAGTGAGTCTCCTCCCAGAGGTCCTCGCGCAGGAGGTCCGGTGTCAGAAACGCCCCGATCCCCTCCCGGACCGGATAGCCGGCCCCACAGCCCTGGCACGATGCATCCGCCTCCAGTAGATCACCGCCGTCGCGCTCCGCCACGGTCCAGCTCAGCTCTCCCCTGCACGCGGGGCAGACAAGAATATCGATAAGCGTCTCGTGCATAGCTCCCAATTCTATACCTGACTGAGCGCACCCAACAAGGGCTTCGACCCGACCCGCGCCACAGGTGATGCCCGCATGAGGGCCGGCGGTCCCGCGGCGATCGATGCCCGGCATATCCAATCGATGTAGGCTCTGCCGGCACGTCCCGCCACATGCCACAGACGGTCGACGGCAGCGGCGGTTCGATCAGCGTCTCCGCCTCCGTCCCAAGGCAGAAAGAAACCACAATAGCCCGATTACACCGAGAAATAGGAACGGTCGGGTGGCGGCTCCCTCACCGGTTCCGGCCAGGGCTGTCGCCGGGACGGGGGGCGGCGTCAAGGGCGCCGCTGTTTCGGCAGGTATCTCGTACGGCGGCGCCTCGGCGAAGATCTCGTAGGCAGCTATCTCCGCGTTGAGGTACTGCTCCGGCGCCCAGCCCAGCGGATTGTTCCTGCCCGTGGCCTCGGCCCAGATCCACCCCGGCTCACCGTTCAGCTCAAAGAAGGCCGTTGCCCTGGTATAGTCGGGGAGATGGACCAATAAGGCGGTGTGACCCGGGACCAGCACCACGGCGCACCGGAATCCGGCGGCCTTATACATGACCGCCAGCAGCGTGGTCATGTCCTCGCAATCACCGCGCCCCATTCCGCCCTCGGCGATGGCCGCAGCCAGTTCATCTGCATTCTGGGCGAATTCCCTGTGCCCGGTCCGGTCGAGGTCGGAGGTGTACCTGACCCTGTCCCGCACAAAGTGAAATATCCCCTCCGCCCTCCGTAATGGATCCGGGTGTTCGTCGGCCATCTGCTGACCCAGGCTGTAGGCCAGATCGGCGTTTTCGTGCAGGCCCTGGAAGGCGATCACCGGCCTGAACCCTGTCCCGGTTATCTGATAAAAACCGTCCTCACCGAAGGCTCTGGTCCTGGCTATGCCCCAGTCATCGACTACGTCGTCATTTATCACGTGGAAGCCCTCAGAAGGAAACGCCAGGGCATGACCGGCCGTAGCCAGACCGCCCAGCAGGACGAGTGTCAGAACGACCAGGACGCTCGCGGTTCTCATAGCGGTCCCGTCAGCGCCGCATGGAGTATCAGGCCGAAGAAGATGAGATACCCGAAGACGTGCACCCCGGCTGCCACCGGGCTTGTCTCAATGCGGCCGAACGGTATCCTGGGGGTCACCCTATCTACGACGTAGAACAGGGCTATCCCGAGCAGCAGGCTCACTATAAAGCTCACACCCAGCAGTCCCCACGTTCTGAAGTCAAAGATGTACCACACGATTGGAGCTGTCACTGCGGTCAGAGCTGTAATAGCGCCGTGGATAACCAGTCCGATCAGGATGAAGAACCCGGCCAGGAACAACCCCACCGCCACCGGGTGCTCGCCTATGCGCTCCCGGTGAGCGATGCGGGGAGTAAGAGCATCCAGCGCTTTGACTCCCAGCCACGCCAGGAGAATGGAGACGAACACCAGTAACACAACCTTGGCCAGCCATATCAGGGTAATCGCCCAGAAAGGAAGTGCTAAACCCACCTCTTGCATGTCGGCGCCTCCTTATTGCCCTTATCCGGTCTACGGCAGCGGCACAGCACGGGTTTCAGACCGTGGCGCGTTATGTAAAGCCTACGGCACTCTTTGAAACTGCAGGTACCGCTCGCCTGCACGGCTATCATAACACAGCACGCTTGCGGCTCTCTAGCCCAGTTCTACGTATCGACCGGCCAGGCTTTGCAGTTAGGAGCCGGACGTTGTCCGGTTTCCCGTTGTTGATGTATCATGGGGTAGCATGAAAGGCAACATCACCATCCGCCGCGTCGAGGCGAACGACGAATACCTAGCGTGCCTTGAACTGCAGAAATCGACCTGGGGCGAAGGGTTTGTGGATCTGGCCTCACCTGCCATCATGAAGGTTACTCAGAGGCTGGGCGGAGTTACCGCGGGTGCCTTCGACCGCTGGAGCAAACTGGTCGGCTTTGTGTTCGGCTTTACGGGTTACCGGCATGGTGAGCCTGTGCACTGGTCGGACATGCTGGCGGTGCGCCCGGAGTGGAGAGGGATGGGTATCGGAAAGCGCCTGAAGCTGTTCCAACGCCAGGAAGTGATGAAGCTGGGAGCAAGCGTCATCTTCTGGACATACGATCCCCTGGAAGCCCGGAACGCAAACCTGAATCTGAACGGGCTCGGTGTACTGATCGACGAGTACATCGAGAACATGTATGCCACGGACGAGGGTAGCACTCTCCGCAGCGGGCTGGGGACCGACCGGTTTGTGGTCAGGTGGCCGATTGCCGACGAGCGCGTGCTGAAGACCCTTCAGGGTGAGTCGCAGCCGTGCCCCGAGGAATACTCCCACACACCCATCGTCAACACGGCAATCGATGCCGCGGGGAAGCCGGTGCCTGTGCAGAGCGAGCTGCCCGACGACGCCGTCCTGCGGATCGAGATCCCCTCCAGCATACAGGACGTGAAGGAACGTTCGGCCCAGGAAGGGTACGGCTGGCGACTGAATACCCGAAGGGCGTTCACCCATTACCTCGGCAGGGACTACCGGATCGTGACATTCTACATCGACCCGGATACCGGCAGGTGCTTCTACGTGCTGGAGCAAGCATGATCACTATTAGACGAATCAGCCTGCGCGAAATCCATCTGCCCCTGTTGGAGCCCTTCACCATATCG
>PWRA01000107.1 GCA_003556385.1 Dehalococcoidia bacterium
CACCTCGACCGATATCTCTGCCACCTCTACGTCCGGCGGAAAGGCCGCTCCTTCTTTCTGGAGAGATTCCAGATAACCGTGTATCGCCTCCCTTGCACGATCGAGGGCTTCTGCCCTGGTCGGCCCCTGAGTTATGCAGCCGGGTGCTTATAATAGGCGTGAGATCCCTTTGTGTGGTGGAGATACCAGCCGGCCTTCAATAAGACCCGCTCCACGTCCTTACCTGTGATCCCGGGCCGCGTCATCTTATCACACTCCTCTAACCCGCACGTATCGCCGACAGGTAGTTATGGTAGTGCGCCAGCGTCTCTCGCAGGTTATCGCCGCCGAACTTCTCCAGGCAGGCGTCTGCCAGTACCGTAGCCAGCATCGCCTCGGCGATCACCCCTGCGGCAGGCACGACACAGACGTCGCTCCGCTCGTAGTGCGCTTCGGCTGCCTCGCCACTCCCCAGATCCACGGAGGGTAACGGGCTGGACTGGGTAGCGATAGGCTTGACTGCCGCCCTGACGATTATGCTCTCGCCGTTACTTATGCCGCCTTCGATGCCGCCGGCCCGGTTGGTGACGCGACGCCAGGGAAGAGAGTGCCCCGTCGCCGACGTTCCGGTTGATGACGAGGACGTGTGCCTACCGGCCGCGCGGGAAGACGGTTCGATGGCATCGTGGGCCTGCGAACCCTTGAGCGCGGCCAGGGCAAAGCCCGCTCCGATCTCCACGCCCTTAACGGCGTTGATGCTCATTATCGACCGGGCAATCCTGCCGTCGAGACGCCGGTCCCAGCTGACGTGGCTGCCCAGGCCGATCGGAATTCCAGCAGCGATGACCTCGATAACGCCGCCCAGTGTGTCCCCCTTTTCTCTGGCGTCATCAATGGCCGCCATCATCGCGGCTTCCAGTCCGGCATCGGCACAGCGCATCGGCGAGGCCTCCACCTGTCGCCAGTCTATTGTGCTTCCTCCGCCGGTTTCCTCCTGAGCCGTGCCGGATTCTTCACCCCGATTGGATCGGGGCTGAGAATGACGGGCGGGGAACGACTTATAGCCGGCCTGCCCGACCGCCACGGTATGACTATGAATGGCGATGCCGAACTCCTCCACGAGTCGTCTGGCCACCGCACCGGCAGCCACTCTGGCAGCCGTCTCCCGGGCGCTGGCCCTTTCTATGATCGGCCTGATGTCTTCAAGACCGTACTTGGTTACGCCGGCCAGGTCGGCATGGCCGGGCCGCGGACGGCTCACGGGGTCCGCTTCCTCTTCCACCGCCTCAATGCTCATCACCTCCTGCCAGTTCTGCCAGTCCCGGTTGGCGACGAAGAGAGCGATGGGGCTGCCCGTGGTCAGTCCGTACCGAACCCCCGAGATAATCTCCGCCCGGTCATCTTCAATCTTCATACGGGAACCGCGCCCGTAGCCCCGCTGACGACGGCCGAGTTCTTTGTTTATGTACTCCTCTTCCAGGCGAAGGCCGGCCACCATACCCTCCACGATGGTGACCAACCCCTTCCCGTGGGATTCGCCGGCGGTAGTAAAACTAAATCGTCCCATCAGCCTACATGCAGGAACACAGGTTCAGGGTAGCTCTGACTCAGGGTCTCAAGCAGTATGATGTCGTGGGCGCTCAGTCCCAGCAGTCTCATCTCGATAGCATCGGCAAATCTGAATAGCGACAATAGCGAGGCCCTGGGCGGGCGGTAGAACTCCACTCTGGCCACCTCAAGGCCGGCCAGCTCTTTGGCAGTAGTTATGGCTGTATCCAGTCCACCCAGCTCATCCACCAGGTCCAGCCTGTGGGCCTCAGCACCCGTGTAAAGCTGTCCCGTAGCCAGCTCTCTGGCCTCTTCCTCACTCAGCCCCCTCCCCCGGGCTACCACCTCGATGAAGTGCTCGTAGTACTCGTCGACTAGTCCCTGCATGATCCTCTCTTCCTCGGGCGTCAGCGCTCTCAGGCCCCGGTACATATCCTTATGCCGGCCGCCCTTGAATGTATGTATCTCGATACCCAGACTTTCATAAAGCTCCTCCACATTGGCGATCTGTGAGATCACACCGATGCTCCCTGTCAGAGTCGTCGGAAGGGCAACGATCCTATCCGCTCCCGTCGAGATGTAGTAGCCACCCGAGGCAGCCATATTCTCCATGCTTACTACAATAGGTTTTATCTCACTCACCCGCGCTATCTCCCGCAGGATTTCCTGAGACGCCGGCACCGTGCCACCCGGGGTCTCGATACGGAGAACGATCGCTCTGACTGCCCTATCTCTCTCCGCCCTCCCCAGGTGTTGCCTCACGAGTCCGGGCGTAATAGTCTGGCCGGTGACCAATGAACCCCGCTGCGACGATATCGTTCCGCTGAGCGGAATCACCGCGACCCTGTCCCGCGCCGGCCTGAGAGGGCCGACCAGAAGCACTGCAACCACGAGCAACAGTACACCCACACCGATTAAGATCGCCTTCCTCTTCTTCATGTCGTCTCTCCCACTAGTATCTCCCTGGCCTTCTCGAACATCACGCCTATCGGCGCCTCCCTGCCCGTCCACAATTCGAAGGAAGCCGCTCCTTGATATACTAGCATAGGCAGACCGCCCAGTACACGGGCGCCTGCCCTCTGTGCCAGTTCCAGCAGAGGCGTGGGAGAGGGGTTGTACACCAGATCGTACACCAGGACGCTAGCCGGAATCACCTCCAGGCCCAAAGGTGATTGCCCTTCCCGGGGAGTGTCCTTCATTCCGATGGTGGTGCAGTGTACTATCAGGTCGCACCCCTGGAAAGTGTCGGCCGAACTGAGACTCTGCCACGGAAAGGCGGTGACACGGGGCTTCGGGTCGTGTGAGCCCCGCCGGTCCCCTTCGACATACCGCGCCAGGGCATCAACCAGCGCCCCGGCCCGCTCAAAGGTGCGGTTGGTAACGGCCAGCGACATCACCTTTCTCTGTAGCAGGGCGAAGCACACCGCCCTCGCCGCCCCGCCGGCCCCCATCACCACCACCCTCTTTCCCTGGGGATCGAAGTGCCCTTCGTTCTCCAGCGCCTGCAGAAAGCCGTAGACATCGGTGTTAAAACCCATAAGCCTGCTATCCTTGACCACGGTGTTGACGGCCCCGACCGCACCGGCCAGATCGTCAACCCTGTCCAGCAGCGGCAGCACTGCCTCTTTATGGGGCACCGTGACATTGGCTCCGATGTTCTGAGGTTTCCTCAGATCATTTACCGCATCGTGAAGCCCGGTCGGTTCTACCTCACGCAACTCGTAGCGAATGTCGAGTCCGCAATAATCGAGGGCCGCCTGCTGGAAATGAGGGGAGACCGAGTGCCTCAGGGGATAGCCAATCAGGCCTATACATCGAGGCATTGCTCTTCTCCCGGCAGGCTATCGAGGTAACCCTGGAGGATGAAGGCGGCGGCTATAGCATCCACTTCAGCCTTCGCCCGGAAGCCGTACTCCTTCGCTCCTCTCTTCGCCCTGGAGCGCACCCTGCGTCCCTTGGCACCCGGCCCGGAGCTCAGTCGCTCGGCAGCCTGGGTGGAAAGTCGTTCGTCCCATAGATGTATGTCAAGCGGACCGGTACCTCTCTCCTCCGCCCGTAACCGCAGCCGGTCAACAAAAACCGTCACCTTGTCGGCCTGTTCCCCCAGCTGGCCATCCAGCAATCGCGGCAAACCGACCACGATCCGCTCCACATCGTGCTGCTCCACCAGCTTGAGGATGGCGTCTATCAGCGAGTCTTCATCCCGGGCATCCACCACCATCAGGGGCGTCGCCAGCATCCCCTGGCGATCGCTTATAGCTACTCCCGTCCTCCTGTCTCCGACGTCAAGGCCCAAGATACGCATGTCGCCCTCACCCATCACAAATTCAACAAGCAACCTTCGACCACCGAACGTGCGGTTCAGGAAGAGACCGAGGCGAATCCTACCGTTGCCGTCTGGCGTCTCAGCTCTTGCCTTTTGATTCTTTGTCCTCCTCAGGAGGCGGATTGCTTCGCGACGATAGCTCGTACCGATGCCAGGGCTTCGTCGATCCGGGACGCGTCCTTTCCGCCGGCCTGCGCCATGGTGGCCTTGCCTCCCCCACCCCCACCGGTGGCCCTGGCCACCTGGTTGATGATCTGGCCGGCATGATACCCCCTCGCCGTCAGGTCGGGAGTGACCATGGCCAGGAAGCCAGGCTTACCGTCATGGACTGTAGCCAGGACGACCACGCCGCTCTTCAGCCTATCCCGCAACACATCGCCCATCTCCCTGAGGACCGGCATGGTCAAAGACGGCACCCTGGCCGTCAGAACCGTCACGCCGGCCACTAGCTCCGTATGCCCGAGAAGGTCATCTGCCAATATGCGAGACAGCTCCCGTTCCAGCGAGAGCGCCCGCTTGCGCTCCGCTTCCAGCTCGCGGGCCAGCGCCTTCACTCTATCAGGGGCTTCTTCCGGCGGCCCCTCCACCTCTCCGGCCACGCTCTGGAGGGCGGCCAGACGGGATTCCACCAGCGATTCCGCGTGCCTTCCGGTGACCGCCTCGATCCGGTGCAGTCCCACGCCGATGCTGCTTTCATCTGTTATGAGCAGCAGGCCAATCTCCCCTGTGGCACTCACATGAGTACCGCCGCAAAGCTCCTTGCTTATCGCCGGCTCCCCGATCTCGAGCACCCTGACGTCCTCACCATACTTCTCCTCGAAGAGCGCGATAGCACCGTCGGCGATGGCCTGGCTGTAGGTCAGGACCTTCGCTTCTGCCTTCAGGTCCTGTCGTATCCACTCGTTGACCTGCCGCTGAATTCCCGTCAACTGCTCCTCGCTGATGGAGGCGGGATGCGAGAAGTCGAACCTGAATCTGTCCGCCTCGACCAGGGAACCCCTTTGATAGACGCCACTGCCCAGGGTCTGCCTCAGGGCAGCATGGAGGAGATGGGTCGCGCTGTGGTTGCGTGCTATATCCAGCCGGCGCTCTACGTCGACCCTCGCCTCAACTACGTCCTCGACGGATATGCTCCCTTCGACCACCTTGCCCTCGTGTATTATCACGTCCG
>PWRA01000020.1 GCA_003556385.1 Dehalococcoidia bacterium
CCAGTTTCCCGGGGAGGTAACCTGCGCAATACGTTTCCGCGCACTACCACGGTCAGGTAAGAATCATGAGGATGTTTACATCCGGATCATTGAAGACCAGTTCCTGGCCGCCCCAGTCGGCCCTTTGCGGCGGACCTATGGCGACTCCTTTGCCTTTCAACTCCTGATATGTCCAGTCAAGTTCGTCCGCTTCCGTCTCCCTCAAGGGCAGGAATCGCCTTTGCCCTGGAGCGAGTGTAGCGACGTAGTGTAATGGCCGTCAACCGCCTCGATTCTGCCGCTCATAGACTGATTATCCGGCCTACTCACCCAGTATCTGAACGAGGACCTTCCTGGATCGCGAGCGGTTATCGAAATCTACGAGAACCACCTGCTGCCAGGTCCCGAGTGCCAACCTCTTATTCACGAAGGGGATCACCAGCGAAGGTCCGAGCATGGAGGCACGCACGTGGGAATGCCCGTTACCGTCTCCCCAGGTCTTGTTGTGCTCATAGGGGATGCCCTCAGGGACCAATCTGTCCCACATGTTCGTGAAATCGGTGACCAGGTTCGGCTCATATTCGATGGTGGTTATCGCCGCCGTTGAGCCTGTTATGAACAGCGTGGCTATTCCGCTGTTAACTCCGGATTCCTGCACGTTCTTTGCTATCTGTGCGGTAATGTCGATGGCATCGCAGTTGCCTCGCGATTGAACGGTAATCTCGCCGGTCACTACGGTCATATCTTCACCTCCTGCCATATGATATCGTCTAGCTGGAAGACGGGTCCGTCACGGCATACCTGCCTTAACCCCTTCCTGGTCTTTATGGTGCAGCTATAGCAGGCGCCAAAACCGCACCCCATCCTCACTTCCAGCGAAACCTGGCATTGTCTTAGTTTCACGCTCTGCTGCGCTTCCCCTGCTCCCCGGAGCGCTGCCGACATCTCCGCCATCGTCCTGTACATATCCAGGGGGCCGCAGGCATATACCCGGTCGGCATCGCCCAGGAAGTCGGGCAGAACGTCGGTGAGCAGGCCTTTCCTGCCCGCACTCCCGTCCTCGGTGACCGGGATGAAGCGCACTCCCTCCGGCAGGTCTGAGGGCCTGCTCCGGTTGCTTCCCGGCAGAAGCGCCCCGGCCGTGAAGGGGGAGCTCTGGTCCCGAACGAAGGGATGAAGCTGGGCAGCGGTGCTTGCGCCGTGAATCAGGGTAAGCCGGCACCGTGGTGTCGCCTGTTCTGCACACGCCTCAAGGACCGTCTGCAGTAAGAAGACGAGGGGAGCGATGCCAACCCCTCCCGCTGCCAGCAGCAGGCCCTCGGGTTTCTGGTGTCGGTTGCCCTGCACGCCCACGGGAGCGGCGGTCGTAGTGGCGCCGGACGGATGCGGAGCTACCGTGGGAACCGCGAATCCCCTGCCTGCGGGGCCGAGAACGTCCAGCTTCTCTCCTGCCTCTCGCTGTGACAGCCAGAGCGTGCCCTTGCCCGCTATCCTGTACAGGAGCGCGATCTCACCCCCGGCTGGAGCTCCCCGCATCAAGGAAGAAGATTGGTGAATGCTGAGGGGCCGGCGCAGTACCAGGTCTGCGCAGCGCACGGTGACGAACTGACCCGGCTGCGCGGACCCGGCTATACCGGGCGCCGCCAGCCACATGAGGTACGTGCCGGTCATGACCTCCGCATTAGAAATGACCGTACACAGGCTCTGTTCCATGCTTACGACCCGATCCGCGCCCTCACTCTTGTTTCCTGCCTTTGACATATTCTCCCAGCGGTTGAACGCTGAAGATGGGGCTCCTATCCGCCATAGCACCTATCACCACCCTGACCGTGTCCAGTGAGGTAAAGCAAGGTATGCCCCTCTCCGCGGCCGCACGCCTGATAGCGAATCCGTCTTGCAGCGGTATGCGTCCGCCGGTGATTGTGTTGATCACTCCGTCTACCGAGCCATCCTGGATCACATCAGCGACATTTGGATGTCCTTCTCTCAGTTTCTTCGTCACCAGCTTCACCGGAAGCGCCACGGACTCAATCATCGCGGCCGTTCCCTCTGTGGCACAGAGTCTGCACTCCAGAGAATGCAGTTGTTTGATAAGAGGCAGCGATTCGGCTTTGTCCCTATCTGCAATGCTTAGTAGAAGACTACCACCTTGAGGCAGCATCAGTCCAGCGGCCAGGAGCGCCTTCACCAGAGCCGCTTCGAAGGTGTAGTCGATGCCCATCACCTCGCCCGTCGATTTCATCTCCGGGCCGAGGTAGCTATCCACACCGGTCAGCTTGGACATCGAGAAGACCGGGGCCTTTATGCCTACCAGCTTCCCTCTCTTCCATAGCCCGCCCGCGTAGCCTTGCTCCTCCAGGCTGATGCCGGCCATGACCCTGGTGGCGATCCTCACCATAGGCACGCCGGTGACCTTGGACATGAAGGGCACAGTCCTGCTGGCACGCGGATTTACCTCCAGCACGTATACGGACGACCGGCCGTCCTCCGGCACGATAACCATCTGTATGTTCAGCAGGCCTCTGGCCTGAAGGGCCAGTCCTATCCTGGTGGCGTACTCCACCATCGTATCAACCTCGGCGGAGGTTAGGTTCACTCCAGGGTATACAGCTATCGAATCGCCGCTATGCACGCCGGCTCTTTCGATATGCTCCATCACACCGGGAATGAGCACCCTTGCCCCGTCGCATACGGCATCTAACTCGACTTCTTTGCCCTGCAGGTACTTGTCGATGAGTACAGGATGCCGGTCATCCATCTCCAGGGCGAGCGTCAGATAGCGAATCAACTCGGTCTCGTTGTTGACGATCTCCATCGCTCTGCCACCGAGGACATAGCTGGGGCGAACCAGGAGTGGATAGCCGAGGACCTGTCCTGCATTCAGGGCCTCTTCCACCGATGACACAGCGGCTGCCGGCGGCTGAGGAATCCCCAGCCTGTCGAGGAAGTCCTCAAAGCGGCCCCGGTCCTCTGCTATGTCTATGGCCTCAGCGCCTGAGCCTAGGACGGGCAGATTGTTGCGAGCCAGTAGACCCGTCAGACCGATGGGCGTCTGCCCGCCGAACTGGACGATAGACGGCGGAGCCCCCGCCGAACCGGAGGAAGCGGTCTCGTTCGCGAGTATATCCAGCAGGCCTTCCTCATCCAGGGCCTCGAAGTACAGACGATCGCTGGTATCGAAGTCGGTGGAAACCGTCTCGGGGTTCGAGTTGACGATAATGCTCTTTATCCCTGCTTCCCGGAGCGCCCATGCCGAGTGCACACAGCAGTAGTCGAACTCGATTCCCTGGCCGATGCGGATCGGGCCGCTGCCTATGACCACGGCTTTCTTACCTTCCAGAGGCTCCGCTTCGTTGTCCCCCTCATAGGTGCTGTAGAAACACCCGGTGTCGGCGCTGAACCCGGCTGGGCAGGTATCCACCATCTTGTACGCCGGGCGTATCTGCCAGTCCCGGCGTGTCTGGGTCACCTGCCCCGGCAACCTGTCGGCCAGAGTGCCCACCTGCTCGTCAGAAAAGCCCAGCCTCTTGGCCTCCCACAGAAGGTCCGGATTCAACGGTTGAGAAAGGAGCTTCCTCTCCATGTCTACGATCTTCTCAAGTTTGTGGATAAACCAGGGATCTATTTCTGTGATGCGGGAAAGGTCCTCCGGAGCAGCCTGTCTTCGCAGCGACGCCATAATGGCCCAGACTCTTAAGTCATTGGGGTGAAGCGGCAAAGAGTCGATTCCTTCCTCCTTGCTCCAGGCGGGGTCTTCCCAGAGAAGCGTTCGGGTGCCCCACTCCAGGGATCGCACCGCCTTCTGTAGAGCGGCTTCAAAGCGCTCATCGATGGCCATCACCTCGCCGGTAGCTTTCATCTGGCTGCCCGTGCTCCGATCGCCAAGAGCGAACTTATCGAAGGGCCACCGCGGGATCTTGACCACGCAGTAATCCAGTACCGGCTCGCAGGAGGCCGGTGTTCTACCCGTAACGTCAGTGCGTATTTCATCCAGTCGCCTACCCGTGGCTATTTTGGCGGCCGTACGCGCGATGGGATAGCCGGTGGCTTTGCTGGCTAGGGCTGAACTGCGGCTGACACGCGGGGTGACTTCGATGACGTAATACTCGCTTTGGGCGGCTGCTTTCTGATCGGGAGCCCAGCTTTCAGCCACCGTGGGGCTGGGTGTCAGGGCGAACTGTATGTTGCAGCCACCCTCGATTCCCAGGGCCCTTATGATCCTGAAACTGGCCGATCTGAGCATCTGGTACTCGCTGTCGGTGAGCGTCTGGCCGGGAGTGACTACGATGCTATCTCCGGTATGCACCCCCATGGGGTCGACGTTCTCCATGCAGCAGATAGCGATGCAATAGTCGGCCCCATCGCGCATCACCTCAAACTCGATTTCCTTCCAACCCAGAAGGCATTGCTCGATCAGGACCTCATGACTAGCGCTACTACTCAGGCCGCTCGCTGCTATCTGCTCGAGTTCCCGCGTAGTGCGGACAATGCCGCCGCCGGTGCCGCCCAGGGTATAGGAGGGGCGGACGATGAGGGGCAGCCCGAGGGAAACTGCCAGCTCCATGGAGTCCTCCACCGACGTCACTGTGCCGCCGCGCGGCACAGGCTCGGAGATATCGAGAAGAAGCCGCCGGAACAACGACCTTTCCTCGGCCGTTCTGATCGTCTCTACAGGTGTACCCAGAGACCTCACACCGTATCTGTCGAGTATGCCGGCGTTAGCCAGCTCTATCGCCAGGTTGAGCCCTGTCTGTCCCCCCAGGGTAGGCAATAGGCCGTCGGGGCGTTCCCTGTCGATTATGCGGGCCAGTACCTCCGCGGTGAGGGGTTCGACGTAGACGATGTCCGCGATGCCCTCGTCGGTCATAATGGTGGCCGGGTTCGAGTTCACCAGGACCGTGGTTATGCCTTCTTCTCTCAGCGCCCGACAGGCCTGTGTACCTGAATAGTCGAACTCCGCAGCCTGCCCGATGATTATGGGCCCCGAGCCGATAACCAGGACTTTAGATACTTTGGGCATGTCCTCTC
>PWRA01000009.1 GCA_003556385.1 Dehalococcoidia bacterium
CCCTCGCCGAGAAAGGTCTCTATCTGTTTTTCTTTGTTCGTCCTGTACGTTATATATCCCTTGGTCCGGCAGCAATCAATGCAGAAACGCTGCCGTTGAGATCCCTCCTCGTCAGTGACGAGGTAGTGCTCTCCGTAACTGATAGAGCGATGACAGTTATCACATCTCATATTTCCTACAGCAATACAACCTCGACGCACTTTAGCTCCTTTTTCTAGATTTGAGCCAGGCCCGGGTCTTACCCTCGATGATGAGAGTGAACTCTCCTTTTGGTTCGGCAAAATGCTCCCTGGCCTCGCTCACACTGCCACGGAAAATCTCCTCGTGGACCTTGGTCAGTTCACGGCACACGGCTATACGTCTGTCGCCCAGGACTTCTTCTATGTCGCCCAAAGCTTCCTGGATGCGATGCCGGGTCTCGAAAGCCACAATGGTCCTCGTCTCGTCGGCAAGCGAACCGAGCAGACGCTGCCTCTGTCCCTGACGGCGAGGCAGAAAGCCGACGTACAGAAACTGGTCGGTCGGCAATCCGGAAACTGCCAGGGCCGTAACCACGGCTGAAGGTCCGGGAACAGGCACGACACAGATGCCGCGCTCAATGGCGGCTACGATGAGTTCGTATCCGGGATCACTGACACCCGGCATGCCCGCCTCTGACACCAGGGCCAGGTCGTCGGTCTCCAGACAGTCCAGCAGATAGCCCAGCTTAGCCCTCTTGCTATGCTCATGGTAACTGGTCAGCGGAGTGGTTATATCGTAGGCATTAAGCAGTCGCCGCGTGGTACGGGTGTCCTCTGCTGCTATGAGCTTGGCCTCGCGCAGCAAGCGCAGGGCACGGAGTGTAACATCCTCCAGGTTACCGATGGGAGTGGCCACAACGTAAAGCGCAGGCACGGTGTGAAATTATACTGAATCGCCACGATTTTATCTACAGAACGTCCCGGCCCGCCGGTGCAGAAACTCTCCGATACTTCTATCCTGCTACCCTTCACGGCCGTGCAGGTTAAGGGGTTGGCGTGTCTTGACTTAACACTGCCGTGCCTGTATAGTTTACGGCAACTTTCTAGCAATCGGTGAAGAATGCCTCGCCACAAGTCCAAGGAAATGGAGCGTGCTTATGGATTTGACGAAGTCGCGCTCGCCCCGGGCGATGTAACCATCAACCCTGATCAGACAGACATAGGCTTCCCTATAGGACCTTACACCCTGTCCATTCCGGTTCTGGCCTCGGCGATGGATGCCATTGTCGACCCTGCGTTTGCCGTCAAGTTCGGTGGGTTGGGGGGGCTGGCCGTTCTCAACCTCGAGGGAGTGCAGACGAGGTATGAGAATGCCGGCGAGGTCCTGGCCCGCATCGCCGCAGTTCCGGAGAAAGAGGTTACCTCGCTTATGCAGGACATCTACTCCGAGCCGATCAAGGAAGAACTCGTCAGCCGGCGAGTGCGCGAGATAAAAGGGGCTGGGGCGATCTGCGCTGTATCGGTAACCCCGGCCAATACCAAGCGACTCGCGCCCATAGCCAAAGATGCCGGTATGGATATACTCGTCGTGCAATCCACCGTCACCACGGCAAGACATATCTCCAAGAGCTATCGTGGGTTGATCCTGCCCGAGCTATGCCAGCAGATGTCGTTGCCCATCATAGTGGGTAACTGCTGCACCTACAGCGCAGCCCTGGACCTGATGAGAACCGGGGTCGACGCAATCCTGGTCGGAGTGGGGCCGGGGGCCGCCTGCACCACCCGGGAGGTCATCGGAGTGGGAGTCCCGCAGATTACGGCTACCATGGATTGTGCCGCCGCGAGAGAGGCATACCTGGAAGAAAGCGGGAAGTATGTAGCCGTCATAACCGACGGGGGGATTCGCACGGGTGGTGATTTATGTAAAGCATTCGCTGCCGGATCTGACGCCGTCATGATCGGCTCGCCTCTGGCCCAATCCGAAGAGGCGCCTGGAAAGGGCTATCACTGGGGTATGGCTCATCCGCATCCGGCGCTGCCCAGAGGGACTCGCGTCAGAGTGGGAACTGTCGCTTCGCTGGAGCAGATCCTGCTCGGTCCCACCTCCGTCACCAACGGCACGCAGAACCTGGTCGGCGCCCTGCGTACGGGCATGGGTGTATGTAGTGCTCGGACTGTCAAAGAGATGCACGACGCGAAGATGGTCATTGCGCCCGCGATAAGAACCGAAGGGAAATACCTTCAGGCACTCCAGAACGCTCCCTGATGTCATAGAAACGCGGAGACGCAGAACCAGATACCGAAGCCTCCCACGAGCAGAGCACAGACGCTGAAGACGCTCTTCTGCACCCTCTGTGTCCACCACCGCCTGGACTCAAATGTGCCCACCGAGATGAACTCGCTCCATACCACGTCGCAGGGCACATGCACGAGTCCGAGCAGGACGATACCGGCAAGCCCAAACTCGCCGGCCCCGGCTATGAGCGCCATGCCTACCGTGGCCCACCATATGTAGAAGGCCGGGTTGGTTGCCGTTATCACCATGCCGGTCACCAGGGCGCTGGAGGGGAGGCCGGCGCCGGCACCGGATGCGTTATCGGACGCCCTGCCGGCGGAGCGGAGCATCCGGGCGCCCAGGTAAAGGAGCATCAGGCCGCCGACAAGGTATATGGCCTGCACCACCCGCGGCGAATCGATGACATGGCCGAGTCCGAAATAGAGTGCTGCGATGAGCGGTATCTCGACTATGCCGTGCCCCGCCCCGATCAGGGCACCGGCGTGCTTGTTACCCGAACCCTTGGCAACAGTGGCCGCAGTCATCGGACCGGGCAGCATAACGCCGGTCAGAGAAATCCCTACTGCCGACAATAAGAATAGACCCAGGCTTGCATCCATGGCTTAACGCGGACGGGAGCGGATTCGGGCTAGACCTCATCCTCTTCCGCATCTTCCTCCTCCTCGGTCGCGCCGACTCCGCGGTAGTGCGGGATCATCGCACCCATCTTAGCCCGACGACGTTTTGCTCCTCTGGGCAGACCGGCGAGCGTCTGCTTCAATGCTGTCAGTCCCTCCACGGAGGGTGCTGGGGGAGCAACCACTCCTTCCACCCCTGCTTGAGACAGCGCTGCCAGTTCCGCCCTCGTGGTCCGGGAAGGCAGGGTTACCATGACGGGCTTCTCCAGAAGCTCGACGAACCTGCGGACGATGAGCAGGTGTTCCACCGATACAGCGTGATCGCCCTCTCCCGCACCGATCAGGACAGCGTCTATCTCGAGGCTGTTGATCGCCCTGACAAGGCCCTGGTCCGACGAAGGCTCTAACACTAGGAGCCTGCCTATCTCTTCTTGCTGGAGAACAGCAGCGGCTGTCTTGATGTCAAAGACCACGAAGTCGCATCCTGAACCCGCAAGCTCGCTTGCCCGCTCCTCATTCGCGCCCTTTAGCAATATCCCCAGAGGAACATCGCCCGCCGCTGCGACCATCTGCTTGACGACGTCAACGGCAGGTGCCTGGTCCAGTATCAGGGCGGCATCGGGACTGACTTCGGACGCCGTTTGTGCTTCTCTGGCTTGAGCGCCCGACAATCCCGCGATCAGCAACATGGCCGGGGTCTTCGCTTCGAGGGCGGAACGGTGAAAGCCAATCGGGGCGTTGGCAGACTTGCTGAGGCTCTGTAACCTTTCTACGAACTTGCTCATATCAATCCGAGCCAGCGGTCGGAATCGAACCGACGACCGGCGGTTTACGAAACCGCTGCTCTACCCCTGAGCTACGCTGGCGTTGAATCTGAACTGTGGTCCTGACGCTGAGCGTGTGCCCACACCGCCCCTATTATAGGCGATCAGGGGCCCTTTGTAAACGACGAGGGACCCATCCATGATGCGACGCCGAGGGGTGCGTGCCGGGCAGATCACTCCCGGGGCGTGGCTATTCGCGTGCCCACTTGAATATGACAATGGCCACTGCGATTAAGGCACCGGCCGGGATGAAAAACAGGATGGCGATCAAGTCCACGGGGTCTTCCCGGGCCATGATCAGACCCCCAACTGCACCGAATGCGAAGTATAGACCGAGCAGAAACAGAATGACCGCACCGAGGATCGTCAGGAACTTACGCATAATCCAGTCTACGCCGGAGCGGCGGCAATGTCAAAACTCCTGTAAGGCGGCTATCCAAGAAAACCCCGTCGTAGCAGTGCAGCATGACAGTCGGCGGAGGCTTTCAGTCACCAGCTCCAAATGCATCCAGCATTAGAGTCGGGGTAGGCCCTGCTGTGCTGGTACGGCGCCAGAGTAATAGCCTGGCGAACCGCACCTGATACCAGGCATCGACAAAGGAGGGATAGCCTGGCCTCGTCTTCAGCACAAAGCCCGGCATCGATAGATACGTATCACGCGCCGTGGGCGCAGACCGGTCTATATCATGCAGCCAGTAGGCCCTATGATGATAGTAGTCGCTTTGGTCGAGAACTGTCACACCGTCAATCGAATAGCTCCAGTTCGCAGGACCTACGGTAGGAATCAGGTGTACATATACGGTATCGGTGCCAGAGGCCGTCGAGGGGTTATAGTGGGTCAACCATCTGTTGGTGCCCGCGTTCGGCACCTGATGGTGAGCCCATGTATGGTCATTCCTCCAGGCCGAGTCATAGGCCACGGTGCCGGGCACCGACCGGACCCCCACCTGGTAGACGTACCAGTCATAATCGGGCATGCCGTACTCCCTGAGTTTGTAGACGGCGGCGGTTACGTTGAGTCTTCCGTGCGGGTCTGAATCCAGGAGAGGCGAGTAGTTATACTCGCAGACATACCGCAGGTGAGGTGCGGAGGTAGATGCTGTTGACTGAAGTGCCCCATCAGACCATTCATGAATCCAATCAACAAGCGATTCCGCAAGAACGCCGGGGCTACTTCCCATACTGAGGAGGATCGAAGGGCCAGCATGGCCGCCTACTTCCTTCATCCTGAAGCCTGCCAGAGCCGGGTTGAAGTAGGCAGGGTTTCTGACTTCTCCGGTCTCAGTTACAGGGATTCC
>PWRA01000025.1 GCA_003556385.1 Dehalococcoidia bacterium
CTCATCTCCGGCATTCTGCTCAGCGCTTGTCTTAGGCAATTGTGGTCGGCTATTCTACATCATACTACAGGGGTCAGTTTGTGGTCACATGTAGCTCAACATCCGGCTATCCATCCAGTACGTCCTCCGATGAAGGAGTCAAACTGGACCTTCAACCAGCCAACGGTAGCACGACCTGCTTGCTCTTCGGGGCAAATCTCCTGCGGTGACATCTCCTATCTCAATTCTGCGACTCCCTAGGCAGCTTGATCCCGGACCCGGATTTCCGCACTCCTTCATGCTTCTCGTGGAACCTTCGCATCTGATGATACGGAAAGTTGATCATCTCCAATGATGGTTTGGCAGTGCCCCGTCTTGCGAGACGTCCTATGAAGGGCTCTCCGTCGGGATAATGGCCCGCAACTTCGTTGATCAAGCCGCAAAGTCTGTTGCACGAATCATATGCTATTGAGAGCTCAATGCAGGTAACAGCGGTGTTGATAAGCTGGATTTGGTCTCGGAGTTTCCCCAGGGACGGGATGACTTCGAAGCGTTCAGGTTGCCGTATCAGATCCTTCCTTACCGGTCCCCACTTCTTGAAGTGACTCATCAACAGATCCCGGTCAAAACCCATTGAAATGTCCAGGCGGCCTGGAGTCTCCTCGATGACTACGTAGTGTACTGGCAAGCCGCAGTGTTGGACATAGTCACGAAGTTTGGAGAAAAACCTATAGTAGAAGTCTGTGTCGAAGCAAGCTGAGCATATGCTGTTGAAATCTGCGAGGTATTCGCCTTTCTGCGATGGTAGCCGGGAGTATCTTGTCTTGAGGTGATCCACGAATGTCTTAAAGGAGGCAAGGTAGTTCAATAGCAGACGGTTCATCTCTAGGACTGTGTCGTCAATGAAGCCACCTGCTCGGTTACGGTTTGCCCTGTACTCAGTCTTCAACTGACTGTAGAATGACAGGATTGATCCATAGTTTCTGTCGCAAATCTCATACAGGTTGCAGCAGTTGTCAAAATCGGCAACCTTGGTCATTGCATCATAGATTTCGCGCATCTCAACCGGAGAGATGGTGCGTATGAAGCTTGACCGAATCTGCTGTCGGCCAACTCGAACGTGGCATGCAAGCATATAGTCATCTGGAGGCACATTCATGTGAACTACGGTTTCCAGATCATCACCGAGGCATGGTTCGGTCTTCCATTCGTGTGGCATCTCATTAACAAACGACTGTGCCACAATCTACACTTTTCTCCCCTGTTCTTGCAAGGCAACAAGGTGACGGAATGTCCAGTACAGGGCTCAGCAAGACTATCTGCGGCAGCTTCACAGGGTCACGCATCACTCAAGAGGTCGGAGGCAAACGACCGGCTCTTGTGCCGGCAGTGGGCTCAGAGCCCGCCTGCCATCTAAGGTGCTCCCGATCCCTCTGTCATTCTGAGGGAGTCCCGACCCAGTCCCGATTCATCCGGAACAATCTCAAAGACGGCTCGCTCCGCTGCTATGTATGCATATCGCGAGGCATAATTGGTATCGTGTCCCCGGATCGCCCGAGATTGCCAAAGCTGATACGCGAAGGAGATGCTTATCGACACATCGCAAGCATCCGGTTGAACTCGTCTTCGCTGACTGGCATTAGCCCCCCAGCAACTCTTGCGCACCAACCGGGTTTTCGCAGCGCTCGACGAATCTCGTATAGAGAAATATCGCACTCTCTCTCGAGTACGGTTTCAACCTCAAACTTCCAATGATGCACACGCCCATCCTGAAGAATCTCGTCGCCATCCCGAAGCTGTCTTGGACCGCTGGTCACTCTGACAAGGGCGATCACAGCTTTTCTGCCGAGAGGTCTTGTAATAGTCGTTCCATCCTCTATGTAAGCCGGGTTGGTCTCGGTCTGGTATATGAAGACGCGATCATCAGGTCTAAGATCGGGTCTGTCATTCTTGAGGAACAGCCAGTATCGCCATTCTGCAGCCCGCTCCTTCGCCGACATAGGGTAATGAATGGCGAGCCAGTAGTTCACTCTTTCCGTCCTGCCTTGCTTACTCTCATAGGCCGAGTATATCACAATTCTGCGCATGGGTCCTGGCTCGGAGGGATGTTAGGAGCCAGACGGGGTCTGGACGTGAGGTGGCGTCGGACTTTGTCAAGGCCTGAGCCATGAAGCGGCCCAATGCTGCAGTTCTGCATGGATACTCCATCTGGGCCGTGCTAGCATGTGCGCAGCCGCCCGTCGCGACACACGCCCACTTGATATGTTGGCTGCACACGGATCCTGCGGATCATGATACTGCAGTGTATCGGAATTGACCGCGACGGTGTGGTATGCTTAGCGCATATCTGATACCATGCCGAGATTTGTGACAAGGAGTAGGAGACAAGCGGCGACATGCTTCCGGGTCTTCTACGTATCATGAAGAGGTTTGGCCCGACTCGATAGCGTTTCAAGGACAGACTGAAGAGTTAAGCGTTGAGAAGACTATAGAGGGAGGTACATTGTGAGAATCGCGACCATTCTTGATCATGTTGATAGTGGCCATATGGCGTTGCCGGTGTTTCAGCGCGGCTATGTGTGGAACCGTGACCAAGTTAGAGGTCTGTTTGACTCGCTCTACCGCCGGCATCCTGTAGGGGGCTTGCTTGTCTGGGCAACAGAATCACAGAGCGCTGACCATCGCGGTGACGGCCCGCTTGCGGCGGGTGTGGTTAAGCTGCTGCTCGATGGTCAGCAGCGGATTACGTCCTTGTACGGGGCCATCCGTGGCCACCCGCCAAAATTCTTCGACGGTAATCGCTCCGCTTTTACAGGGTTGCGGTTTCACCTGGAGACCGAGGCATTTGAGTTCTATCAGCCTGTCAAGATGCAGGGTGATCTGCTGTGGGTTGATGTTACCGACCTGATGAAGAAGGGTAACTCTGGTGTCGGGGAGTATGTTAGCAGACTGTCTCAGAATCCTGAGGCGGCCACGAGGGTTGCAGATTACTTCGGCCGGCTATCCCGTCTGCTTGGCTGCACCGATGTCGACCTTCATGTGGAGGAAGTTACCGGTGCCGACAAGACCCTGGACGTCGTGGTGGAGATCTTCAATCGTGTCAACAGCGGTGGTACCAAATTGTCGAAGGGTGATCTTGCTCTAGCCAAGATATGTGCAGAGTGGCCCGACGCCCGTGATGTAATGAAGGAGAAGCTAAGCGACTGGGCCAAGGTCGACTATCGTTTCAGCCTGGACTGGCTGCTCCGGTCGGTGAATGCCATCGTCACAGGCGAGGCGAAGTTCTTGCACCTACACAACAAGAATGCGGAGGAGATTCAGCAAGGTCTGAAGACCGCGTCACGGCACGCCGATACCTGTCTCAACATGATCCAGGGCAGACTAGGTATCGACCATGACCGGGTGTTCTTTGCCAAGTTCGCCGTTCCCGTAATGGTGCGGTATCTCGCGAAGATCAACAGGCCCCCCAGCGACAGAGAGCGAGACAAGCTTCTGTTCTGGTTCGTGCAGTCAGGCATGTGGGGGCGATTCTCTGGTTCGACAGAGAGCTACCTTGACAAAGACCTAGCGGCCATTGAGAGTGATGATCCCCTTGACAAACTGCTGGAGGAGTTCATGCTGTGGCACGGTGGCATGAGAGTTAAGCCTGAACACTTCGGTGGATGGAGCCTGGGCGCACGCTTCTATCCTGTGCTCTACATGCTCACCCGAATGGGCAGCGCCCGCGATTGGGGTAACGGCCTGCCGCTCAAGGCAACACTGCTCGGGACGATGAATCGCCTTGAGGTACACCATATCTTCCCTAAGTCACAACTCTACAAGCACAACTATCGTCGTCCCGATGCCAATGCGATCGCCAACTTTTGTTTCCTGACAAAGGACACAAATCTCAGCATCAGTGACAGGCTACCGGAGCAGTACTTCCCTGAGATTGAAAACAACCATCCAGGTTCGCTGGCTTCACAGTGGATACCCATGGACACCGCACTGTGGAGAATCGAGAACTACCGCGAGTTCCTTGAGGCCCGCAAGGCTCTTCTCGCTGAAGAGATGAACCGCCGCCTCGAGGAATTGCTCCATGGCGATATCCATTGGCTGGAGACTCATGCTGCACCGGCCCCGACTGCTGTTGCCGTTCCTGGAGGTATAACAAGTGAAGCGGAGGAAGAGGAACTGGCGGCACTTAACGCATGGGTGGTCGAACAAGGCCTACCTGCCGGCGAGTTGTCCTATGACTTCGCCGACCCGGACACAGGGGAGCAGAAGGCAGTGTTTGACCTGGCCTGGCCCAGCGGGATTCAGTCAGAACTCAGTCAGCCTGTTGTGGTTCTCCTGAATGAGGATACGGAGGTGATATCTCTTGCGAGTGCTGCCGGCTTCCGCTGCTTCACTTCAGTCAGCGACTTCAAGACCTATGTTGAGCGCGAAATACTGGCAGTGGCCCCTGCGTAGCGAGTCCTAAGATTCGTACTGACAGATGGGCGATAACGCCCGGTTGTGCTTGTGCACCACAGCACTTCCCAACCTCCATTACGATATACTACAATGAGAGCGGCGTTGCCTGGGCCGGCAAGCAAGGCGGCGTGAGACGACTTCATGAAACCTGAGGAGAGGGCAAGGGAGAAGATCGACCAGCTACTGGAAGCTGCTGGCTGGTCTGTGCAGGACTACCGGCAGTTAAACCTCCGGGCTTCGTTGGGGGTGGCTGTGCGTGACCTGTCACTGAAAACGGGCCCTGCCGACTACGTGCTCTTCGTTGACGGGAAACCTGTCGGTGTCATCGAGGCAAAGCCGCTTGGTACTACCCTGAGCGGCGTAGCCGAGCAGTCGGGAGGCTATCTGGCCAGCATCCCCGAAAGCCTGCCTCATGTCGACGAACCTCCGCGCTTTGGCTATGAGAGCACAGGCCTCGAGACCTACTTCAGAGACCTCGCAGACCCA
>PWRA01000034.1 GCA_003556385.1 Dehalococcoidia bacterium
AATCCTGAGCTGACAATCCCGATGTCAGTCCGGTTACCTGCTGCAGCCCGGCCGAAGAGCGGATGATCGTGTTGTGGGGAGTCTAGTACGCGGGGGCGCCCGTAGAGGATTATGAAGGTGGGTCTGGTCAGCCTGATCCTGGTATACCTGGTGGCGGTCGGACAGGCGGCTGCTCAGAAACCTCTTCGGATTCAGCACGCCAGATGTGATAGTTTTGTAACTTTTCGTTTCCGTATGATATGACTATTTGATGGGGCTGCCTTTACAGTTAGCATATAGTCCCCGGCCCGACGGATGCTGAGCAGGTACCGGAGTCAATGATCGTTATCGCGTCGAGGCCGTCAAGATACGGGAAAGGATCGCGTTCTTCAATGAACGTGTAGAGGCGCTCTACATAGACGGTGAGAAGCAGGAGCATCCGAAGACGATATGGTCATAACCCGTAAGGAGGTGTAGTGTGACGGAGCTGGACATCCTGATTATAGGGGCCGGTGCGGCTGGAGAGTACGCGGCCAGCTATTCCGCAGGAAACGGCAAGAAGGTGGGACTGGTGGAAAAAGACCGGGTGGGTGGGTCGTGTGTGTTCACTGCCTGTATTCCCACCAAGGCGCTGGTGCACGCCGCCAGGACCTACAAGAAGATGAAGCACGCTGACTTTCACGGGCTGCCCGTGCCGGAGAAGAGCGCCGACTACCGGCAGGTGAAAGCTTTCAAGGACCGGATTATCGGGGGAATAGGCGACGGCCGGGACCAGGGCATGACGAGGCGGGGGGTCACCGTGTTCAAAGGAACGGCGCGGTTTGTCTCGTCTCATGAGGTTGTCGTCAACGATGAGCGAATAAAGGCGGACGACATAATCATTGCCACGGGCTCTGGGCCTATGGTGCCGCCTGTTCCGGGATTACGCGAAGCCGGTTATATCACCAATATCGGCGCGCTGGAGATGGACCACGTGCCGGAAAGGCTGGCCGTGATCGGCGGCGGGCCCGTCGGCGTCGAGTTTACCCAGATATTCGCCGCATTCGGGTCAAAGGTGCGCATCTTTGAGATGGCCGACCGTATCGTGGCCGTGGAAGACGCGGACATTTCGGAAGCCCTTGCGGGGTTCCTCGTGCAGCAGGGAGTCGTCATATCGGCCGGAGTAAAAGTGGTCGAGGTACAACGCTCCGGTCCGGCAAAGGCCATCACCGTGGAAAACGAGAAGGGAGAGAGGGAGACTGCCGAGTTCGATGAAATCCTGGTGGCCACCGGCCGCCTACCCGCTATGGAGGAACTCAACCTGGAGGCGGCCGGCGTCGAGACACATAAGAAGGGAATAAAGGTCGATTCCGCCCTTCAGACTAACGTCCCGCACGTCTGGGCAGTGGGTGATATCGTCGGCCCGCCGTACTTCACCTATGTCGGCAATGAACAGGGCAAGACTGTTGCTTTGAGCATTGCCTCCGGAGAACGCCGTGAGCTTAACTACGATGTGCTGCCGAGAGTGACGTTCTGCGATCCCGAGATAGGCAGCGTGGGGCTGACGGAGAGCCAGGCGCGCGAACAGGGCTATAAGGTCAAGATCGGCAGGTTCAACTACGCGGATATGACCCGTACCATCGTGTCCGGTGATACCGAGGGTTTCATCAAGATAGTTGCCGAAGAAGGGTCCGGACGCATTCTGGGCGGGCATATCATCGGCAGTGAAGCCTCAACCCTGATACACGAAGTCGCGGCGGCCATGACAGGGAGAGCCACAGTTTCCGCGATTGGTGGTCTACTCCATGCCTATCCGACGTTTTCGGAAGGCATTCGCTACGCCTGCCAGGCGGCCATGTGATGAGAAAGTCGGCCGAAGAGCGGAGGATCTTATTGCCGGAAGCCTATTGTGCGGGGTCGCCCTGTAGGGAGTTATGAAGATAGGCCTGCTCACGCTGATCCTGGTGAACCTGGTGTCGATCGCACGGCGCTTTGCACTGCTTTTCAGACCTCGATACCGGAAGGCCCCCGGGTTTGCCCGAACTAGAGAGCTTACCGAGAAGGAAAGGGACATGGGGGTCAGGCTTACGGAGAAAGGAGTCAAGTACCTGGTGCATCCCGACGAACTCAGGAGCGGGTTCGTCCCCAAAGAAGGGATCGCGTCCATAGATAGGCCCAGGTTCGAGTCAGCGGAGCAGGCGGACAGGTGGCTGGACGACAGCGAGGCGGTCCTGGCTACCGAGTATGCAGGCGTGACCAGGGTCTATCCCCTGCGCATATTGATATGGCACGAGTTGGTCAATGACCGTATTGGCGGGACACCGGTGGTTATCAGCTATTGTCCTCTGTGCAACTCAGGAATCGGCTACTTCAGGGAGGTGGCCGGGTGGGAGCTCGAGTTTGGGGTATCGGGAAGGGTATACAACTCCAACCTGGTGATGTATGACCGGCAGACTAACTCCTACTGGCCTCAGATCGAGGGCCGGGCGGTTATCGGTGAACTCACCGGACACCGGCTGCGAAAATTGCCCGGGCCCGTATCGTGGGTCAGGTGGGGCGATTGGAAGAAGGAGAAACCGGAGAGCGAGGTGCTGAGCCAGAAGACCGGCTTCATAATCAAGCCCTACGCCATCGACCCTTATAAGAGCTATCACGGCATCAGCTGGATATTGTTTCCGGTTGCCGCTAGAGACGAAAGGGCTTCCCCCAAGGCAGTAGTGATAGGTGTGGAAGTCAACGGCAGCGAGAAAGCATACCGGGAAGATGATATATGGGCTGGAGCGATTGAGGACACCATTGATGATCGCCGCGTGAGGCTAGAGGGTGTGGACCCGCAGGGCATCCGTGTTACCGACATCGAGACGGGGGACCCTATCCCTTACGTGAGGCTATACTGGTTTGCCTGGTACGCCTTTCATCCCTTCACCGATTTCTATGAACCGGGGAAGTGAGGGCAGCGCTTTGGATCGTGGGTCGGTTCGCTATGCGTGCCAGCTGGCCGGAGTAGGGAAAGAGGGCGATTCCGGGACCTCTTTTACCGATCAGGGAGAGAAGGAAGAATGGTCGAAACAGGACGGGAATTGGGCATAATCGGTCTGGGGCGTATGGGCGCCAACCTGTCACTTCAGGCGATGGAAAAAGGGATACGTGTCGTCGGCTTCGATGTGAAAGGGGTGCCGGATGAGTTGACCCGCGCCGGAATGGTCTCTGTCGACAGCCCGGCCGGTCTTTCCCGTGAGCTGTCGCATCCCAGGGCAGTCTTCATCTACGTCCCGGCCGGTCCGGTTGTTGACCGGGTGATAGAAGACCTCCTGCCCTCACTGGACAAGGGTGACACCGTAATCGATGCCGGCAACTCCTACTGGGGCGATTCCATAAGGCGTCACGAGAGGCTGGCTGAAAGGGCCGTTCGGTTCATAGACATGGGCACCAGCGGTGGCGTGGAAGGCGCCCGTCACGGGGCCTGTTTCATGGCCGGCGGCGAGAGAGATGCGGTTGAGAGAGTCGAGCCGTTTCTCATGGAGCTTGCCGTCCCCGGGGGCTATGTCCATGCCGGGCCGCCAGGGGCCGGTCACTTTGCCAAGCTCGTGCACAACGGCATTGAGTTCGGCATGCTTCAGGCGATAGCCGAGGGGGTGGACCTCCTGCTCCATTACCGCGACAGCGTTGATGTCGGCGAAGTGTTGAAATGCTGGCGCAACGGCTCCGTGATACGGTCCTGGCTGATAGACCTCATGGAGGAAGCCTACCGAGGTGAAGGTGGTCTGGATGAAGTGCCTGCTTATGCAGAAGACACCGGTGAAGTGAACTGGCTGGTAGATGACGCCCTTCACATGGAGGTCCCGGTACCGGTCATCTCCCAGGCGGTGATGCAGCTGACGGCCTCTCGCGACGATGAGAGATACTGGGCACGGGCGGTGGCGATGATGCGCCATGGCTTTGGGGGACACCCTTACGGGCCCAGCGAAGCTGTCGCCCGTGAGCGACGGGAAGGCCGGGTCGGCGGCTTCGTACCGTTGCAGCAACAGCAAGAATGACAGACAGCATGAAAGCAGGAATAGTAGTCCCGGGACGTAAAGGCAGCGCCTGTGTGGTTGATATGCCTGTACCGGAGCCTGACCAGGGAGAGGTTCTGGTGAGGGTGCTGGAAGTGGGTATTGACGGTACCGATACAGAGATAGATGATGGCGAGTTTGGTGAGGCGCCGGAGGGAGAAGAGAATCTTGTCGGTGGCCATGAGTGCATAGGTGAGATCATCGAACCGGGAAAGTCCGGCCTGAACAAGGGTCAGCTTGTGGTGCCTATAGTGAGACGTCCGGATGGCTGTCCCGAGTGCCGTGCCGGGCAGTATGACCTGTGCACGGAAGGTGGCTACAAAGAGCGCGGAATAAGAGGGCTGCATGGCTTTGCCAGGGAGTTCTTCAGTGAGAAGCCTGATTTCCTGGTCCCGGCACCTGACACGATCCGGAACGTGGCGGTGCTGACCGAACCGCTGAGCGTAGTCGAGAAGGGCGTGAGCCGGGCAATGGCTGTCCATGAGTATAGCGCTAAGCCCGTAGAAACAGCCCTGGTGCTGGGGGCAGGTCCGCTCGGACTGCTCGCTGTCGCCTGTTTCCGCCAGCAGGGTATCAGTACATATGGCCTGGATATTGTGCCCGAGTCCAGCCCGAAAGCGAGAATCATAAAGGACTTTGAGGCACATTACATCGACGGAAGGGAGCTTGCCCTGGAACAACTGCCAGACCGAATAGGCAGCCCGGATGTTATCTTCGAGGCCACCGGAAACAGCACCGTTATGTTCCAGGCGATGCTCGCCCTCGGCAAGAATGGCGTGCTATGCCTTGCCGGGTTGGCTGCAAAGGCTAAACCACTGCCTGTGGAGACAGATGCGTTACTGTCCGGACTGGTGCTGGATAACAAGACAGTTTTTGGCACGGTGAGTTCCAACCGGAGCCA
>PWRA01000019.1 GCA_003556385.1 Dehalococcoidia bacterium
ACCGGGTCCACCCCCACTACGGGCGTCCCCACAACAGCAGCCCGAACCTCAGGGCTAGTACGGACAATGGACGCAGCCAGTTCTTCAGGCGATTGCCCGGTAAGCAATGGTAATGCTATTGCCAGCCCGGCAATCAGCGCTACCGTTGATATGCAGACCGCGGCAGTCTTCCACACCGGCTGTCGCGCAACTAGGCCTCTCCTCATCGTGTCCATGCCTCTGCTTACCCTGGATCTTGCCCGGGCCACAGGCGTAACCTTTGGCTGCTCGTTAAGAAGGTGGCCGGCATTGAGCACCGCCATCCTCAGCCGCCGTCGATGGCTTTCCAGGTGAGTCCGGGGAAGCTCGACCCCTTCCAGTCTTTTGATTAACTCTTCTTCCTTCATGACTCCCCTCTAAATACTATAACCGTGCTTTCCCCCAAAAGGTTGCACTCTATTCCATCATATCCCCGAGTTTCTTCAAGGCCCGGTGCAGCAAGGATTTCACCGTCCCCTCCCGCTTTCCCAGAATCTGCGCGATTTCCTTGATCTGCTTGTCTTCAAAGAACCTGAGCGTGATAACTTCCTGATATTTGATTGGGAGCTTAGATATGTTTGCGTGTAAAACAAGGTATTCCTCATGCCTTTTCAAGTCCGCCTCGGCCTCAAGGACCTCGGACTCAGCCGGACAGTTGTCGATGCTGATCGAGTCGGATACCGCTTCCAGCGAAAACTGCCCCTGTCTGGTTTTGCTGAAGTAGTTGGCGATCTCATGGGTGGCGATGCGGTAAAGCCAGGAGGAGAAGGGAACACCCCGCCAGTGGAATTGCCGGAGATTCTTCATGGCCTTGAACACCACCTCTGAAGTTACGTCCTGGGCGATTTCAACGCTGGCCGTCCTTCTCAGGACATAGCCGAACAGCCGGGGGTAATAATGGTCATAGAGCTCAGCGAAGGCCTCGGTACTGCTCTTAGCTCTTTCGACTAATTCTTTTTCCCGCTCTAGATCCATTTCTTGTGCCGGGCTGATGACGCAATACCTCTATAACTATAACCCGCGATTTCCGAAAAGGTTGCATTGTTCACATTATGTCGTGCGCGCTGCCCCACTCCCTGCGCAAGGATACCATGGTCACCTCTGGCGTTTCGTTAGGGAAGGGAGACACCCATCTACTGGCAACTCGAAGCTCTGCCTGTTCTGTTGCGGGGAGAGGCCTTCTCTGGTATGATTGCTGGGTCGGAATGGACAAGATAGAGTTAAAGGCCACCAACCGGGAAGTATTGGGCAAAAAGGTCCGTCATCTGCGCCGCGATGGGATTACGCCGCTGCATCTCTTCGGGCACGGCATACAGTCACTGGCTATCCAGTGTGGTACCGGCGAAGTGGAGAGGGTGCTGGCTCAAGCCGGATACACAGGGCTGATCACCCTCAGGCTCGACCATGAGAAAAGGTCCAGGACGGTCGTGGTCCGCGAATACAACAGAGACTGGCAGAAGGGACAACTGCTCCATGTTGATTTCTACCAGGTGAGGATGAAGGAGAAGATGAGGGTGGAGGTACCTGTCTGGCTCGTCGGAGAAGCTCCGGCCCTGAAGTCCAAGGACAACATGCTGGAGCAGGAGCTCGATACCCTGACTGTAGAGTGTCTGCCGGCGAATATCCCTTCCGGGATAGAGGTGGACATAAGCGTCCTGACCGAGGCCGGCCATGGGATAAGAGTGAAGGACATTGCGGTCGGCGAGGAGATCGCTGTCCTTGACGATCCGGACTCGCTGGTGGTGAAGGTTAGCGCGCAGCCCAGGGCAAGGCTGGAAGAGGAACTAGAGGAGGCGGTAGAGGTAGAGGAGGAAGCGGTTGAGGCCCCCGAAGAGGCGGCGCCGGACGAAGGAACCGAAGGGGCTTAGGCCCTGTCGCCTGACGACAACGTCGCACTATCTGCACCGATCTATGTCGCTACGCCGGATTTGCCCCGCCGGTGAATCGCTGATATGATAACCTGAAGTAGACGCTGGCTCTCTCCGAGCTGCTTCGCCTAAAGTAACTCCATGGCGGGCAGACGGTAGGCCGAGAGGCCTCGAGGGCACAGGTAGAAATGCCTGTGCCTCCCGTGCTAGGAAAGGAGGGAATATAGAGTTAGGCTTTTCGACGGCACCGTTCTTGTGACGGTGCTGTTTTCATTGCTGCGTCTTGTTCCAGCTGCCCTGCACACAGGCGTCGCAGGCGCGCCTGCGAGAAGTCCCCGATCAATAAGGAGGCAAACATGAAGAAGATAAGTACCAGGACGAAGTTAATCGCACTGGCCATAGTCGCGGTTGCCGTGATCGCTATTATCATGGCTGTTCCGCGTGTCCCCGCCTTAAAGATAGCGACCACATCCAGCCTCTACGACACGGGTCTGTGGGGGCACCTGGAACCTGTATTTGAGGAGCAGTACGGAGTGAGACTCCAGATCTTCTACGCCGGCACCGGCATCGCACTCGAGTACGGCAAGAGGGGGGATGTCGATGCTGTCGTTATTCACGACCGGGCCCGCGAAGAGCTCTTCGTTGCCGAGGGCCATGGCGTAGAACGGGTGCCATTTGCCTACAACTACTTCCTGATCATAGGCCCGGAGGACGACCCGGCAGGTATCAGGGGCCTCAAACCCGAGGACGCCTTCAGAAAACTGATGGAAGGGGGAACGCAGGAACCGGAGCGGATCATATTCGTTTCGCGGGGAGATGACTCGGGAACTCATGCCAGGGAGAAGGCCATCTGGGATGCGGCCGGCCTCACATATAGCGAGGTTCAGGAGTCGAGCTGGTCTCAGGCCAGGGATGGCTACGTAGAGGCAGCAAGAGGAATGGGACCCACCTTGCTCATGGCCAACGAGAAGGGCGCCTATACTCTGACCGATAACGGCACCTTCCTGGCCTATGAGGGCAACCTGGACCTGGCGCCGATAGTCGATACAGGGGCCGTGCTGCTGAACGTATACTCGGTGATCGCGGTGAACCCGGCAAGGCATCCCGGCACCGACGTTGAGACGGCAGGCCACCTGGTGGCCTTCCTAACCTCCCCTGAAGTGCAGGACCTAATCGCAAGCTACGGAGTCGCCGATTACGGGGTGTCCCTGTTCTTCCCCTGTGCCGGTGCAGAACCCGAGGAGTAGGAGGTATACCGGAGTAATGCGCCGGCAGACGCGGAGCTTGATGTGTGACGAGACGCGTGCCGGGATAGGTGAGAGAGCATGACCGAGATGTGGCAGGGCCTGATCAGGGCTGTGCAGCTACTGGTGTCGTTCGACGCCGAGGTGGTTGAGACAGCCGCGAGGACGCTGGGTATCGCCGGCACGTCCTCTCTTCTGGCCGCGCTTATCAGCCTGCCCCTGGGCACCCTTATACACTTCCGGCAGTTCCGTGGAAAAAGGGCTCTGGTTAACATAATACAGACGCTCTACTTCCTCCCCACTGTCATCGTCGGCCTATTCGTCTTCGTCCTATTCTCCAGAGCCGGGCCTCTCGGTGAACTCGGCATACTCTTCACGCCACCGGCCATGGTCATCGGCCAGATGGTCCTCATCACCCCCATAATGCTGGGCATGACCATTTCAGCACTGAGCGGAGTGTCCCGGGAGGTGGTGGATACGGCCACCTCGCTCGGGGCCAGCAGCTCTCAAATCGGTCTTCTCGTGCTGAGAGAGGCTAGATATGCCGTTCTGGCAGCACTTATACTCGGCTTCGGGCGCGCCCTGTCGGAGCTGGGCGTCGCCATGATGGTGGGCGGCAACATAGCCGGCTATACCAGGATGATGACCGGCGCAATCTGGCTGGCCACGCAGAGAGGCGACCTGGAACTGGCTCTGGCCCTGGGCATCATCCTTCTGTTCCTGGCACTGGTGATCAGCGTGGTCCTGAACAGGCTACAGCAAAGGAGGCCGCAATGAGCTCTCCGGCCTCCATGATCAGGATCACCGGACTGACCCATAGATATGGTACAAGAGAGGTGCTGATGGGCGTGGACCTGAGCATTGCCCGGGGCGAGGTCTTCGCGCTGATAGGCCCTACCGGTGCAGGCAAGACGACGCTTCTGCGCATTATAGACCTTCTGGAGACCCCCACCTCAGGACAGGTCTACTTCGATGAGAAACCCGTCCCCCGGTCTGAAAGACAAAGGTTGGAGATGCGTAGACGGATGTCCTTCATACACCAGAAGCCACAGCTTTTCGGTTCGAGCGTGTACGACAACGTTGCCTGCGGCCTCAAGTGGAGAGGCGAGGCTGGAGTCGAGACCGCCAACAAGGTCCGGAGCGTTCTGGAGACCGTGGGGTTGGTCGGCTACGATGGCAGAGAAGCACGCACTCTTTCGGGCGGCGAGGCGCAGAGAGTCGCCCTCGCCAGGGCCCTCGTGCTGGAACCCGAGGTCTTATTGCTGGACGAGCCGACAGCCAATCTCGACCCGCCTTCCACGGCGAAGATCGAAGAGTTGATCAGGAGCATCGCCAGGCAACGCAGCACCACCATGATCCTGGCAACGCATGATATGTCCCAGGGGCAGCAGCTCGCCCATAGAATGGGGGTACTGCTCGACGGTAGACTGACTCAGATAGGCAGTGCCGGCGACATATTCCGTTCACCGCAGAGCGCGGAAGTGGCACATTTCGTCGGAATGGAGAACATCATGGAAGGCACAGTAGTTGCCAGCGACGATGGCATAGCCAGCGTACACATAGGTGGCCGCGCAAGCTGGATCGAGATACAGGCCGTTTCCGGTTATCCGGCGGGCAGGGAGGTCTACGCCTGCATCAGGCCTGAGCATATCACCCTGTCTGCCGTGATGCACCGGAGTTCGGCCAGGAACTCATACCCG
>PWRA01000058.1 GCA_003556385.1 Dehalococcoidia bacterium
AGCCTGATCGTATCATACGAAGGTTATCCGAATTGCTGCCGAAGTAGATCGGGAAAATAGGGACACGTCCATTTGCTCCGACTCCAGGTCTGCTACGATTTCGGCATTCTGCCCTCGTAGGCGCCCATACACAGCAGACACAGACCCCCACATGCGCCGCATGATTTAGCGTTCGGTTGCCCTCTGCCCAACAACAGCCCGATTCGGCCGGACCTCCGTGAACCTACTAGAGGTCTCTTGTCACAGCATCGGCCGCCAGTTTACCTGTCAGTATAGAGACCGGAAGCCCCGCAGGGCTGAACACCCATTGTCCGGCCTGAAACACATCCGGGACCGGTGTTCTAACGGAGTTCGCGATTCTTGGTAATCTGGTCTCTACCGGTATCTCCTTGTTGGTGAATGCCCATCCGGTAATGGCTCCCTCGGAGTTGCCGTGTTCTCGCAAAAGGGTGAGCGGCGTGGAAGAGAACTGGCCGACTATCCTGTCCTTGATGCCGGGGTAGATCGTCTCGTTCAGGACATCGACAATCGTGTTCTCGCCAAGGAGCTTGAATTTTTCATACCAGCCCTTATCGAATATCTCCCTGGCAACGGCATAGTCAAACAACGTGCTAACTATCAGGCCCGTCTTACCCGCAGGAGCCAGGTCAGGATCGCGCAGTACAGGACAAGCAATCTCGTAGGTGTTGTACCTGAAGTATTCCTTCAGCGATCCGGCAGTCTCTTCCTTGCTCGTTGTTTCGATGCGGTGTGCCGCTAAGAGGCCTCTTGAGTATGGCGTGTAGAACAGGTGTTCCGTTGCGATGTCAGCGAAATACTCCCTGTCCAGATCTACGCAGAGGTATAGAGTGAAAACCGATTCTCCGCCCTTCTTATCAGCCATTGCTTTCCTTTTCGCAATAATGTTCGCCCTGGTCTGCCTGTCTTCGATGGAATCAACGTCAAGCACTCTATACAGGGTCTTCAGATCGGCAGCCCAGACCAGTTTCTTATACGCGTAGGTGTTGCCTTCCTGATCGGATACCTGACGTAGCTGTGGGTCCACTGCCTTCACTTCGGTCTTGACACGTGCTTCTCCGCCAAGGTCGGAGATCCGGTTCATCAGTCGGTCGGGCAGCGTCTGCACACCGCCCCTCGGGTAGTAGTAGTCAAGGTAGATCTTCAAGTAGCCGAGTGCGAAGAAGGCAGGTGTATCTCTGAAGAAATGCTGGGCTATGACGTCGACCAGCGACTCGTTGTCGCTGATCCTGTCCAGGTAATCCCTTACCGGTTCCTTGAGCCTCTCGATCTTCCTGATGGTCATCAGGTACTTGAACAGCCAGGGAAGAAGCACCTTCACCAGGTATTTCCTGTCCTTCTTCATATCAAGGAATAGCGGATTATCGATGCCGTAGAGTACATCCATATAGCCGGAGATCTTTCTGATTGCCGAGAATATCGTCGCGATATCACCGGCATCTCCCGGAAAGGACTTCGCCAGCAGACTCTGATAGTCGGCTAGACTATCAATGCTGCGAAGCGTGATAACCTCGTTCCCCAATCCGATAGAAACGTCGTTCTTCACCAGCTCCATCTCGATGTCCAGCTGGCGTAGCATGGGCAGCAGGACACCGGAGTTCTCAACGGCCCGTATCCCGCCCTCAAAGACGTACCCGTCTCTCTGGAATGAGTTGACGCAGCCGCCCACTTTCTCGTGCTTCTCCAGAAGCAGCACTGAGTGCCCGGATTTGGCGAGGAATGCAGCGGAGGTCAGGCCTGCCATGCCTCCTCCTACCACGATAGCATCATAGTGCATAGATGTGTTTCATCCCTAGCGACATGCGGCAAGGCCAACCAGCTGTTCGCTGATCGCCCAGACGGCCTTTCCCGCCTTCTGATCCAGTGCATGAGGAGCAGGTTGCTCCTCAACCGTTCGGTTGAAGTATCTGCCGCTTATGTTGCTGAGTTCGGGCGCTGCAGCCAGGAAGTAGATCGCCTCACCGGAGATCTTCGCGTCTTTCAGGAAATGCGATATCACGTGACGCGACCACCATCTATAGAGCGGCCCGTTGTTGCTCCCTATGTTGCTCTTCACCCCACCAGGGTGCATGGCGTTGATCGTTACCTGTGTTCCCTTCAGTATGCTGGCAAACTCCCAGACGGTGAGCAACTGCGCCGTCTTTGACGCCCCATAGCCCAGATATCCGTTGTACATTCTGCGTTCCCAGCTCACGTCATTGATACGCAGTCCACCAAAGCGGTGTCCCTGCGAGTTGACCTGGATTATCCTGGCGGGGGCGGACGCAATCACTCTGTCGAGCAACAACCTGGTCAACAGGAACGCGGCCAGATGATTGACACAGAAGGCCAGCTCCATACCACCGGGAGTTACTACCCTCCTGGTTGAGAAGACACCTGCACTGTTAATCAGAAGATGGACTTCGGGGCATCTCTCTATTATAGCACCGGCGGCATCCCTTACGTCATCGAGATTGGCAAGATCTGCTATCACGGTATCAATGCTTACGCCTGACTCAGACTTGATCAAAGATTGGAGCTCCTCCGCCTTCTCTGAGTTCCTGGCGATCACCACAATGTCAGCACCGCCCCGGGCGATCCTTCGAGCTGCGGCAAGACCAACCCCGGAGGTTGCACCCGTTATGACACAGGTCTTGCCTTCTAAGGATGCGTCCGTGGATTTGTGGGCAGCCCACATATTTCGAAGGAACTGGAGCCTGCCGGGTATGGTGATCTTCAAAGTGTCATCCTCTCGAACTAGCCTGACTGTGGTTACCCGAAGAACCGTTTCATGAAAGCTCTATATACAGCACGGAGAACCGGCACTCTGTCATAGATATCTCCCCAGAGGTCGTAGTAGTCACGCTGCTCCACTATTCTTCCATCCTCGTCAAGTGTCAATCTGGTGCAGCCGTGCATCTCGGTGCATGGAAGTCTGCGGAACACCATCGTCATCGCCCATTCCATAACGATGGTATTGTCCTTCTGAGCTATGCCGTGAATATCCATTATGAGCTTGCTACATCTTCTTGTCAGACGATGGCACATTCTGGTGAATGCCTCAATGCCTTCGATGGTTTGTATCGAATCCCTGAAGACTATCTCTGGGTGATAATAGGGGAGAATATGAGTCCAGTCAGGTTTGCCCTCAGAATTGTAGGTTCTGGACCAGAGCTGCTTGACGGTATCAACAGAAAGCCCGGCATCTATGCGTGTGTCACTATTATGGGCTGTTTCGCCTATATGCATGTATGCTACCCACCGGAACGTATCCGGCAGTCCGTCGACCCGCAGCAGCTAGATCATGTGCGACCCACGAACCCCAGAATGTTAGAGCACGTCGCAGCCCGGTGTCAAATAGGCGCCTTCCTGGTCAGGGCGTCTGCCGTTGGCGGATCCATGGCGAAGGAAGCAAGAATCGTGACAGGTGTTTCGCGACAACGAAGTCAATGGCCGTCCACATACTGGCGGCTGACCCGGTCACTCTGCTTAACACAACCTCTGCCTTCCAGGCCGGCAGTACTTCGATCGTTGACAGGCACACTCGTCGATGCCTCAGCTGCCAGCCTATCTCATCACCCCGTCGCACTCAGCGGCGGCGATCGGTAAGCGCTCGACCTGGGCACGGTGAACACAACCGGCGCCTCGATCTTGACGATGCTCTAACCCGGGAGACCCACACCCGATATCTGTGGAAACCGGCGCCTATTCACATTGACACCTAGCCAAGCGTGCCCTAAAATTCTTGCGGGGTTGTCGCCACCCGGAACGGCTGAACCGGCGCAGCACCCTCCGCAACCGTCATGATACCGTCAGGCACTCCTAACCAGAGAAAGCCACTCACCTTCATCATACTATCCGCCTTCCTATTTGGCGTAAGCCTGCCCCTCGCCAAGCTACTCGTCCAGGATATTAGCCCTGTGGCACTGGCCGGGCTTCTCTATCTCGGCGCCTTTGCCGGGCTGTCCCTGTACTCCCTCGGACGGAGGAGAACCACAACAGCCCGTCCTGATAGCAGAGTGACACACCTGCGAAGAAAAGACTTACCCTGGCTGGCCGGGGCGGTACTGGCAGGCGCAGTGGCAGCACCAATACTGCTGATGACCGGACTGACGCTTGTCTCGGGTTTCTCGGCGTCGTTACTGTCCAATCTGGAAGGCGTCGCAACTGCCGTGATCGCTGTCCTGATATTCAGGGAAAACGCGGGGAGGCGGCCATGGCTCGCGCTATTGTGTATGACCGCGGCAGGGGTATTTCTCACCTGGGATCCCTTTCGGGGGGAGTTCACCTTTCTGGGCCCGTTGCTAATTGTCTCCGCAATGGTCTGCTGGGGGATAGACAACAATCTGACCCGTCACATCTCTCACAGAGACCCGATACAGATCACCAGGGTCAAGAGCCTTGTCGGCGGGATGATATCTCTTTCACTCGCTGTGGCTCTCGGAATGGACATGCCGTCCGCCCTAACCATCGTACTTGCTCTGCTGTTGGGATCATTCAGCTACGGCGTGAGCCTCGTGTTCTTCATCAAGGCGCTCAGAGGGTTGGGTTCGTTCAGGACGGGAGCATTCTTCAGTCTTTCCCCATTCATCGGCGCCATAGTCTCGCTTATCATACTGCGGGAATGGATTGGGTGGGTCATGTTCCCGGCGGCCGCGCTTGTGATAGCCGGCGTCTGGCTGATATACGGTGAACGGCATTCTTACATGCACGTTCACGAAGCAGTGACACACACAGATGAGCACAGCCATAGCGATGGACACCATTTACATGAGCATCAGGGAACTACCCGTGAGCCACACGCCCACAAACACACACATGTTGAGCTGGCC
>PWRA01000154.1 GCA_003556385.1 Dehalococcoidia bacterium
CTGGAGGGCACGGGCATGCGCCGCTATATCAGGGAACTCAAACCCACCTGCTTCAGCGACATCGCAGCTATGGTGGCGCTGTATCGCCCGGGCCCCATGGAACAGCTTCCCACCTTCATCAAGGCCAAGCAGGGCATCGCTCCCATCCGCTATCCCCACCCCATCCTCGAGCAGATATTGGAGGAAACCTATGGCGTCATCGTCTACCAGGAGCAGGTGGTGTTCATCGCCCGGGCTCTGGCCGGCTACACTCTGGGGCAGGCCGACATCTTCCGCAAAGCCATGGGCAAGAAGATACCCGAGGTGATGAAGAAAGAGGAGCAGAACTTCGTGGCCGGGGCGCAGAAAAAGGGCATCTCCGCTAAGCTGGCCAGGGAGGTGTTCGCGCTGATAGAGCCTTTCGCAGGTTATGCCTTCAACAAGGCCCACAGCGTTAGCTATGCCCTCATTGCCTATCGCACCGCCTATCTGAAGGCCAACTATCCCGTCGAGTACATGGTTGCATTGCTCGACACTTACTACGATAACACGGAGAAGGTACACTCAGCGGTTGCCGAATGCCGCAGGCTGGGGATCGACGTGCTGCCGCCGGACATCAACAGGAGCTATGCCGGCTTCTCTATCGAGCGAGATGAGTCGGGCGATCCCGCCATCCGCTTCGCTCTGGGGGCCATCAAGAACATCGGCGCTTCCCCGATCGAGGAGATCGTATCTGCCCGTCGCTCCGGCGGGGACTTCAGCTCCATGGAGGACTTCTGCTCACGAATCGACCTCCGTCACATAAACAAGAAGGTCCTGGAGAGCCTGATCAAGGTAGGCGCTTTCGACGCCCTGGGCACGCGCAAAACGCTGCTGGAGTCTCTGGACAGGAATATATCCCTGGCCCAGGCAAAACAGAGGGCAAAGCAGTCGGGCCAGGTCACCATGTTTGAGTCATGGACTCCAGGCAGGCCGGCTACCCACGGCCAGCCTGGACAGTTAGAACAAGAGGTGTCCGCCAAGGAGAAGCTCATCTGGGAGAGGGAGCTATCAGGGGTCTACTTCTCGCGACCGCTTGACCCACTGGCGGATGAGACTCGCCCGCCGGGTACCGTTTCCTGCGGCGAGATCACCATGGAAATGGCCGATCAGACCGTAACGGTCAGGGGAATAGTCGTCTCAGTGCGTCAAGCCTATACCAGAGAGAGGCGCCCATTCGTGGTCGCTTACGTCGAAGACCTGGGTGCGGGCGTTGAAGTGATCGCATGGCCCAGACTCTACGAGGGTACGCAGGCGCTGTGGCAGGAGGGCAATGCGCTCATCGTCACGGGCACGGTGAAGATCAGGGACAGGGAGATACAGTTGAACTGCCACGATGTGACACTTCTTCCAGCAAGGCAAGAGGTACTCAAGGAGCCCTCGCCGCAGCGCGTCATGATAGATATCAACCAATCGGACAACACCGAGAAAGACATAGAATGCCTGCACAGGGTCATGGAAATCCTCAGGAACTACCCCGGACGGGATAGAGTTTGCCTGACTGTGGTGAATGAAGAGGAGGTGACCAACCTCGAGATGCCACAGACAACGATCAACTTCTGCCCGGAACTGGCCACAGAGTTGAGCCGTATAGTGGGCGAAAACAGCATCAGGGTTGAACCGTAACAGAGTCGGATAACAACTCTTCTGGATCCAAGGAGGTATGTATGAGCAATGGCTCGGTTATCAGCGAAGAGATGAGAAGCTTGATCGGCATGGAGACGGGCCAAATGGTACACGAGGTGGACAAGACGATGCTACGGCAGGTTGCCGAGGCCGTCGACGACCCCGATCCAAGGTGGCACGAGGAGGCGCCCCCGGGCTTCCTGATGACTCTGGCCGTGAGCGGAGTCGGTGCACCACCGGCGCAACTCTTCCCCCTCACCCGGGTCGTCGACGGCGGTGGCGACTGGGAGTTCTACCTCCCTGTGAAGATGGGCGACGTTATCACATGTACTACCAGGCTGGCTGAGCTGTATGAGCGCGAGGGCAAGGCGGGCAAGCTGTTATTCATAGTCACCGAGGCAACAGTGGTGAACCAGCATGGGCAACCGGTGGCTAAAGGTAGAGCCACCGTTATCAACTACTGAAACAAGGAGACTGTCGAATGGCCGAGCAGGTATTCTATGAAGATGTTGAAGAAGGTTTGAGCATCCCGGACCTGATCAAGAACCCCAGCAAACGGCAGTTGGTGAAGTGGGCCGCAGCCTCGGGAGACTTCAACGAACTGCACTACGATAAGGATCTCGCTACCAGCCTTGGTTTTCCCGACGTAATTCTTCATGGTCGCTTGAAGGCTGCCTTTCTAGGGCAACTGATCACCGACTGGATCGGAGACCGCGGTAACCTGAGAAAACTCTCCTGCAGTTACCGGCGCAACGATCTGCCCGGACAGGAGCTAACATGTAGAGGCAGGGTCACCCGGAAGTACGTCCAGAACGCGGAGCACATAGTGGAATGCGAGATATGGACGGAAAACCCGCAGGGCGAACAGACGACGCCCGGGACCGCGATCGTCGTCCTCCCCTCCAGGGGCTAGCTTCATACACCGGTGAGGGTACCGCCAGGAGCCAGGTGCCCTCGGTTTGGGGCAGGACTTGTTGCCACGGGGCTGTAGGTTTGACAGCGACCGGCGGAGATTGTAGGATTCGCCACCATGATAAAGACGCTCGTCTGGATCGCCATAGTTATCGCAGCGATCGTCCTCGCGGTCTTGTTCGGAGGCAGGGAACCCGCTATCGCACCGGAAGCACCACCCAATCCTTTCACGACTGTCTGGGGACTCGGCGAGAGACAGGTGGTGACCTTCAGCGGTGACAGCGCAGGGCACGTCGCCGGAGAGGAGTCCAAGTTCACGCTGGCTCTGGATAACCGCGCCGAAGACATCCACGACCACTGGCACGTCGAGTGTTGCATGTTGCTGCTTGACGAAGATGGGATAGTGCTGGAGATCGCACACCGGAACGTGAGCATTCCGGGGGGCACCAAACACAGCGAGACGATAACCGTGCGTTTTCCGGCCGACCTGGACGGGCCCTACGGGCTCTCACTAGTGTTTCCCAGCCGCGGACAGAGCATACAGACCATTTGGGTCGGCGAAATCCGGCCCGTCAGCGCCGGACCGTGGCCGGAACTAGACACATGTCCGGGCACTTGATCGCATCACGTGGGTTATTAGCCCAACCCCTCGGATTTATGCTATTATTTCCAGTGCTGTTATATAGGGCATGATGATGTTCCTGTCAGGCTGGCGGATATGGCGCTCGACAGCGCGGCTACAGGCTCAGCCATGCTATCAGACAAGCACTAGCCCATAAGGAGCCGTGACAGTGAAAGCAAGGCATACTTCACCACCTGACCCGGGGCACACCCATGGGGATTCGTCGCGCAGCCCACGCAACAAGAAGGTCTTTGATGTGGAGAGACAGTTGGACTTCATCCTGGGTGCCACAAAGACCCGTCTCGATGTCATCGATTCGGAGTTCAACCTGCTCTACATCGATCCCAGGTGGGCGCGTGTGTATGGAGACCCGGCGGGCAAGAAATGCTACGAGTACTTCATGGGCCGGAGCGACGTGTGTCCGAACTGCGGAGCGAAGCAAGCTCTGGAAACCAAACGCCCGGTGATGGCCGAGGAGACGATGGTAAAAGAGGGGAACAGGGTGGTGCAGGTCACATCGATTCCGTTCCGGGGCGACAACGGCGAGTGGCTCGTTGCCGAGGTGAACGTGGACGCCACCGAGCGCAAGGAGCTTCAGAAGGCCCGGGAGGAAAGCGACAGGGTCTACCAACTGCTGGCCGAAAACACCGCCGACGTAGTCTGTATCTGGGATCTGGATCTGAATCTTGTGTGGGCATCGCCCTCGATCGAGAGACAGACGGGCTATACCGTGGAAGAGATGAAGAGCATACCGGTCGATAAGACCATGACTCCCGAATCCATAGCAGGAGCCATGGAGGCGTTCAACAGCGGTAAGCAACTGCATGACGAGGGGGAGGAGTTCGCCGACTTCTTCGAGATGGAGGGAGAGGCTTACCGCAAGGACGGCTCCACGTTCTGGGTGGAGAACAGATACCGGCTGATCAGAGACACCCAGGACAGACCGGCCGCCATACTCTTGCAGAGCCGCGATATCACCGAGCGCAAGAAGGTCGAGGACGCACTGCGCGAAAGCGAGGAGCGCTTCCGGTTGATCGCCGACAACACGTCCGACGGCATGTGGGCTCTTGGCCCCGATCTGCGCGCAACCTACCAGTCGCCGGCCACTGAACGCATACTGGGGTATACGCTGCCGGAGTGGGCGACCATGGGCTGGAGCGATTTCGTGCATCCGGACGACCTGCATATCATTATGAACCTTATCAGCGGCTTCCGCCAGGCGCCGGACACAGGCAGCGCCACGGCTACCATCCGCGTACGTGACAAAGGCGGGCGTGAGAAGTGGGCTGAAATCGCCGCCTCTCCGATTCGGGGGCAAGACGGCCGGTTGGACGGCATAGTAGGCGTGACCCGCGACATAACCGATCGTAAGCGCACCGAGCAGGCACTCCGCGAGAGCGAGGAGCGCTTCCGGAGGCTGTTCCAGACTATGACGGAGGGCGTTGTCCTGATCGCCCCCGACGGGCGGATCGTGGAAGCCAACTCGGCCGCCGAGCACATCCTTGGGCTAACACGTCAGGAGATGACAGAGCGGAGCTACGTCTCTACTGCATGGAAGGTCGTGCGGCCTGACGGAACACCGATGCCCATAGAGGAAACGCCGGGACCGCGCGCCATGCAGGAAAAACGCCCGATCAGGGA
>PWRA01000007.1 GCA_003556385.1 Dehalococcoidia bacterium
CACGATTGCCGATGCCCATGCCGCGTCGACCACGATTACCGTGCAGGGCCACTACTCCGTCACTGCCAGCTTTGAGCCTGAGATCCCGCCAGTACAGTACAGCCTGACCGTCTCCAGCACCGCCGGAGGCGTGGTGAGCGCTCCCGGCGAGGGGACATTCACCTATGAGGAAGGAAAGGTGGTCAATCTTGTGGCCGTGCCCGGGGAGGGCTACCGCTTTGCCGGGTGGACCGGCGATGTGGACACGATCGCTCTTGTCAATGCTGCCTCGACGACCATCACAATGCAGGCCGACTACCGGATCACCGCCCAGTTCCATGATGGAGAGTGGGGCGCAGGTGTGAGTGTCACGGGGGTAACTAAAGAGGTTGACAGTGCCGTATTGCCCGAGGCAACCGTTATCCTGTACCACAACGGTGAAGCAGTAGCCAACGCCGTCAGTGACGAGCACGGACTATACACATTGATGATCTGGGCGCCCGGGGACTATGAGGTTGTAGCCACCAAGGAAGCCTTCAGTGACGAGCTTCATCTTATGTCGGTGACCCAGCCGACACCATGTGATGTGGACTTTGTCGGTGATCTCGGGCTCATTCCCAGAGCACCCTGTACGTCGTACGTGTTGTCGTGCATAAGCCTATGGAAGTACGGCGAACGGCCCTTCCAGTTGAGCACGTCCAAGGTGCTGGAGGTGATAAGTGCGTGGGTGTTCCAGGGCGAGGACTGAGAGAAGAGGCCAGGATGTACTGCGTTAAGAAAGAGAGCATGAGAATGAATTCGAAGCGGACCAGGCTTGCCCTATTGGTGCTGGCGATCATCCTGATCGGTGGTGTGGCCCCTGTGGTGGGCGGCGCAGCGTGTCAGTGTGGGCCAGTTGAGACAGCTGGGCAGCTTGACAGAGGACTGCCTGATGCGGTGGTGCCGGGAGATGAATTCTGGGTAACAGTGACCTTTACCTCGCCAGACGATCGTTTTCACGCCATAGGTTTTACCGACGTCGCCCCTCCGGGGTGGACCGTGACCGTAGATGTGGCCTGGGCTGAGCCGGAGGCAATAATGGCCCACACTCCACAACCCGAGGAGGCGGTATACATCTGGGAAGGGCCCTATGATGCCGGTATGAGGTTCACCGTACAGTACAAAGTCAAGGCATCGGTCGATGCCGAACCCGGGGCGTACGTCTTTAGTGGTTCCATTGAGTACTTCATTGAACCACATCCAGAACCCTCTTATGAGGAAGAGATCACCGGTGATATGCAAGTGACGGTATCCCAGCGCCCGTAACCAATACCGACCGATTGTCCGACGGGCGGGTGAGCAGGGTAGCCGGGACAGCTCTTGCGGGCTCCGGCGGCAGCTTTCTCGCACCTCAGCGAGTATCGCCGGGAGTCATTTTGTGACCGGCCAATCTCTGATCCGCTAAAGCACCGACCAGCCTTTCGGCGTTGCAGGTACCCCTCTATTCTGTCACTGGGCCGCGGGCCGGCAGGCCCACCAGGAGCATCAAGTCGCCCTGGGGATTCGTGCCGGCAAGACCTCTCTTCTGTAGCTGTCTGAGCCCTGGAATTTGTCTGCGTGGTACGTTAAGCACACCGAATAACACTAACTAACCATTACGGATGGGTGATTGACCGCCAGGAGGACTGAGCTTAACATGAACCGTGTCGGATTGAACCAGGTAGCCAGGAGCAGGTCGTCAAAGATGCGGTACCAGGTTTCTGCCGGTTGGCGCGAAAATAACGATCGATAACTGGAGGCAACAATGCGGAGTATAGGGATGCCTTTACGGCTCTTAGTAGCTGTCCTTCTGTTGGGTGGCCTTGCTCTTCCTGCTTCAGGCGCTGAGGCTCATGGGAGCTTAACGACACAGCCGGTGCTCACCTCTCTGGCCGCCATGGTGGCTGATGTTGGTGGCCGTGTCTACTCTGCTCATCACGCGGCTTATGCCGGCGACGAGGGAGTGCCGCATAAGCGAGAACTGCCGGAGATGGTAACGGCGGGCGACGGATTTGTGGTAAAGGTGAGCTTCGTCGCCCCGTCTGACGATTTTCACGCCATTGCACTGACCGAAATAGCCCCCGCCGGCTGGGATGTAAGCGTGAGTGTTGCCTGGACTGAGCCGCGGGCGATACTGGATCACACACCCGAACCAGAGGAGGCGGTATATATCTGGATGGGGCCCTTTGATGCCGGCGTAGAGTTCACCGCGGTATATGAAGTCCGGGTGCCGATGGATGCCGACCCCGGGACGTACACGCTTGACGGTTTTCTAGAGTACTACATTGAACCATACCCGGCTCGTTCCTACAGGCAAGCAATTAGCGGTAATGGCCGGTTAGACGTGGTAGTGGCTACGGGAGTGGGTATAGTGGGTGTGACCAGAGGCGTCGACAGCGCCGTCTTGTCGGGGGCAACTGTTGTCCTGTACCACAATAGCGAGGCTATAGCCAGCGCCATCAGTGATAAGGATGGACGCTATGCACTAATGGTTTCAGGGCCCGGGGCTTATGATGTGGTCGTCAGCAAGGAAGGATTCAGAGCCGAGGTCCAACCAATTTCGGTAACCGAGCCGACAACGTATACCCTCGATTTCGTTGGTGACCGCGGTGTCATTCCCGAGGCACCCGGCAAGTCTTACGTTCTGGCATGCATAAGTCTGTCGAAACTCGACCACTCAGCTCTTCGGCTGAGCACGTCGCGGGTGCTGGATGTGATAAGCGCCTGGAGATATCCGATACCCCAGAACTGAAAGAAGAGGCCTAGAGGGGCTCTGATAGGACGGATAACACGCGATCGGCCTCGCGATCCCCATAGTGGTCCGCTAGTTGTTTGCGAATTCTCCTGATTGACTCTGTACGCCGTTCCATCGCCAGCCTGCCCGCTTGATACACGCGGGCTAAACAAGCTAGAATGCATCTCATAGCCGCTTGCAGTCCGAGGTAAGGGTGCTCATAGTTGGCTGCTTGTGCCCCTGCGCATCGACCTCTGGATGCTTTGATTGGAGAGTGGCAGGTCTTTCATCGCCATGGTACAGCCGAGGCTGAACAGAATGGCATCGAGCGACGGGAGTTCGCTGTGCTACGGTTGAAAGGCGTGCCACGTAAGGCAGAAGCGCCCTGCAGAACTCTGATGAGGTGGTAGTCAATTGTCAGACGGGTATTACGACGTCATCATAGTGGGAGCGGGACCGGCCGGAAGCTATGCGGCCTATGAGCTGGCTTCGTCGGGCCACAAGGTGGCTGTCTTTGAAGAAAAAGATGTGCCGGGGGTTGATGCCTGCTGCACCGGCATAATCAGCCCCGAGTGCTTCGATTCGCTGGGCCTCGATACCGACGTGACATTGACGCAAGCAAACTCCGCCAGGTTCTACTCTCCCTCGGGGAAGTGCTTGAGGATCGAGACCGAAGAGATTCAGGCTTACGTGGCGGACCGCAGCGCGCTCGATAAGGCGCTGGCCGCCAAGGCCCAATCGCGGGGGGCACAGTACTTCTTGTCTTCTCCGGTCAGCGATCTCATCCTCGGTAAGGAGTGCATACAGGCGGAAACCAGGTGCTCAGGGGCCAGGGAGTTATTCTCCGCGAGAGCCCTGATCCTGGCCAACGGCTGCCGAACAGATCTGCTCCAGAAGCTGGGTCTGGGCAAGATCAAACGCTTTCTTGTCGGTGCGCAGGCTGAGTTGGAAACAAGAAACGTCACCGAGGTCGAGGTACACGTCGGCCGGAGATTAGCGCCCGGTTCGTTTGCCTGGGTTGTGCCTGTGTCACAGGAGAGGGCATACGCCGGTCTCCTGGCAACCTCCGATGCCGGGCTGCACCTGCAGCGACTCGTCGATGAGCTGTTTCGCTGTGGTAGAGTCGCCGACCGGCACGTGAAGATCAAGCAGAAAGCCATCCCGCTGGAATCTCCGGCCCGCAGCTATGGCGACAGGGTGCTGGCTATCGGAGACGCTGCCGGACAGGTCAAACGGACTACCGGCGGAGGCATATACTTCGGGCACCTCGGCGCCAGGATCGCTGCCCGGGTACTCGACGGTGCTCTCAAGAGCGACGACGTGAGCGCCCGTCGGCTGTCCGGCTACGAAAAGCAATGGAAGGCAAAGCTGGGAAAGGAACTCTCGCGCGGTCAACTGGCAAGGTGGGCTCTTACCAGGCTGAGCGATGGGCAGGTAGAGAGGGTGTTCGATGTGCTGGGATCTAACGGTACAGTGCAGGAGATGGTTGAGTCCGGCGATATCTCCTTTGATTGGCACAGCAAGCTGGTTCTGACTGCCCTTAGATATAGCTCGGCCTATCCCTGGCTGAGAATACGGCGTCTCCTGTTTGGTGAGGGTGGGTTATGAGTCAAACGGCTTATCCTCCTCAACACGTAGCCATCACTATGGATGGCAACGGCAGGTGGGCGACGAAACGGGGTCTTCCCAGATTCGCAGGACACAGGGCCGGCGGGGATAACATCCGCCCGGTGGCGAAGATCTTCGCCGACTATGGAGTGAGGTATCTCACCCTCTACGCGTTCTCCACGGAGAACTGGAGCCGGACCGGAGCGGAGGTCTCCGGCTTGCTCGGGCTCCTGGGGCAGAAGATTGACGAGGAGACGCAGGCTTTCCATGAAGAGAATGTCCGGCTCCTCCACTTTGGCAGGAGGGAGAGACTGCCTAAGGGATTGAGGGAGCGTGTGGAGGCAGCACTGGAGCTGACGCAGAACAATACCGGGATGACGCTGTGCCTGGCATTTGATTATGGCGGGCGCGACGAGATCGTCCGGGCGACCGGCCGCATCGTGAGTGCGGGCCTTTCCCCGGACAGCATAGATGAAA
>PWRA01000114.1 GCA_003556385.1 Dehalococcoidia bacterium
CCAGCCGGTCTGGCCGTTAAGGACCATCGTACCGGGCGTCTGCCTCCGTGCTATTCCCTGCTCGGTTGCGCCGGTCCGGCCTTCTCCCGTCCTCGCCGGGCGCCTGGTATCCAGGCATTCCGCAGCGCGATTTCCCATCTGCGTGGCAGGCAGCCTTCGAGTGCATGCCGGCTGTCGTATCTGCGGCCAGTCCGAGCTCGCAAGAGCCGGGCGCTGATATCGGTCAAGGAACTGATGTTTTTCGCGAAACTGAAGGCAGGCCTGCCCTCGGGGGTGGGGGGTAAAGGTAAGAAGAGTTGCTTCCTGACATCTTGACAGAGCGGCCGCCGGTAAACTAAAGTCCTGGTACTAAAGTCCCGGCGGAGGGATAATGAGACATGTGAGGTCGCTGGTTGCGGGTCAGGGTTCCAGGGTGATCCTTGTCTTCTGCGTTGTCTTCATCGGGTTAAACATTCTGGATGCGTGGTTGACGGGTGTCGCACTGGGATTCGGGAGCCATGAACTAAACCCTCTGCTCAGCCCCACCCTTGGCAGCAGCATACCATTCAAAGCGCTGCTTGCGGTTGCAGTAGTCTTCGTTCTGCTGACAATCCGGCGCGGCCGACTGTTGATGCCGTTGAGCGCGGGTATGGCGCTTGTCTGCGCGTGGAATCTGCTGGCCGTTTGGTCCTGGATGTAAGGCTCACCGCAGTCGTATCCTGCTTGGGTGTTTCGGAATAGGCTGGATGCCGAACTAGTGATCATGTCTGCTGAGCGGCTTCAACCTTGTGCAGGGCCTCCGGGCTTTCCAGATGATCGAGATACAGGGTGCCGTTAAGGTGGTCGGTCTCGTGTTCGAGCACCTGCGCCAGAAGGTCCTCGCCCTTGAGGCGTATCTCCCGGCCCTGACGGTCCTGTGCCTTGACCTTGACTGTTAGCGCTCGCTTGATCTCTCCGTGATATCCGGGGAACGATAGACAGGCCTCCCCGAGGAGTTGCTCCCCTTCTCTCTTGAGTACGACCGGATTGATCAAGGCGACGGGCTCTTCTTCGGGCATCTCAATGACGGCAACGCGCAGTGGCACGCCTACCTGTGGCGCCGCCAACCCTATGCCGTTGTTGGCCCGCATCGTATCGATCATGTCATCGATCAGCCTTTGAATGGAATCGTCGATCTTGCTCACCCTCTTGGCTTTCCGCCGCAGGACGGGGTCGGGCAATTTGCGAATTTCTAAGACAGCCATCCTAGCTCAAGAGACGCACGGTTGTGTGCAGCGAGTTGATTATAGCACCGTATGCTGGCGAAATCACGCTTGGCCGTTCGAGAAGCGCCCGTAGCGGGATAGTGGGGTATGCGGTGTGCGGGTGGCTCGTTATTAAGCGCCTGTGCCGGCTGCGAAATTGGCGATGACCGCTTGCCCGAGGGAGATGCCGCCGTCGTTGCAGGGCACCTGGCTGTGGGTGAAAACACAGAACCCGCTACTCTCCAGGGCCCGGACCGCCTTTGCCGACAGCAGGCGATTCTGGAAGACCCCACCGCTTAACGCGACCTGGCCGATCCCCGTGTCCTGGCCTATCAGGCGACACATATCGGCAATCATCCGGGCTAGGGAGTCGTGGAACCGAACCGATATCCACCCGGCGGGAACGCCCAGGCGCAGGTCCTCTATTATGGCCGACAGCAGGTCGCTTAACTTTATGACTCTGATCGGGCCGGCTTCCACTATGCGGAAGGGATAGCCTGCACCGTTGCCGCAGATCGCTTCGTGCGATGGACTTGCATCCCGGCGGGCAGGGCTGGCAACAACAGGCAACGGCGCCCCCGCAAGGCAGGCGTGGGCCGCCATCTCCAGGTCCACGGCCGCCTGTCCCTCATAGTCTATAACGGTTCTGATGCCCAGCAGGGCCGATACGGCGTCGAAGAGCCGCCCCATGCTCGAGCCAAGCGGCGAGTTTATGCTTCTCTCTATCTGGCGCTTGATGACTCCTATCTCAACGTCGGTCACCTGCCCGATGGAGGCCGGCTGTCCTTGTCTCTCCTTCGCCTCGCCGGGAGCGGGCACGACACTGCTCCGGCTAAGTGCGATCACATCATCCAGGGTGTCTTCTCCTAACGCGGTGAGGACGTGGCCGATGGCGGTGCGATAGGGCCTCTTGATAGCGGCCGCCCCACCGGGCAAAGACACGTATTCCAGGTGCCCGGCCCGGCTGTAGCTATTGTAGTCGGCTACCAGGAATTCGCCGCCCCAGATATTCCCATCCGCACCCATCCCCGTCCCGTCAAAGGCCACACCTATGACCGGGCCCTCCAGCCCGTTATCGGCCATACAACTGGCGATGTGGGCGTGATGGTGCTGCACGGGCACGAGCTCCACACCGCTGTCACCGAGTTCGAGTGCATACCGGGTGGCCAGATAGTCGGGGTGCAGGTCATAGGCAACGATCTCCGGCTGCACGCGGAAGAGTCTTCTATAGAGCGATATCGTACCCTCGAAATGCTCGAGGGTCTCCGCGTTTTCCATGTCTCCGATGTGCTGAGACACGAAGGCGTAGTTGTCTTTTGTGAGGCAGAAGGTGTTCTTCTCCTCGGCACCGCAACCGAGCACCTGCCTGGCTTGGAACGGTAGCCGGACAGGATAGGGTGCGTAGCTGCGCGCGCGCCGGATAAGCTGACTGGTGTCGCGGTGCGCCGTGGCCACGCTATCATCGTAGCTGGAATAGATGTCTCGATCGTGCCGGAGGAAGTAATCGGCAATGCCTCCGAGCCTGTTCAGCGCTTCACCGTTGTCCCTCACGATAGGCTCTTCGCTGAGATTGCCGCTGGTCATCACCAGGGGCAGCCCGGCGTCCCTGAGCAGTATGTGGTGAAGCGGAGTATAGGGCAGCATGATCCCTAAGAACTGGAGACCCGGCGCTACCTCCCCGGATATGGATGAGTCCGCTCTCCTCCTAGTCAAGACGATGGGGCTCTGGGCCGACGTGAGCAGTTCTTCCTCCTGCCGGGAGATGTGACAGTGCCTCCTGGCTTCTTCGACGCCGGTAACCATCACGGCAAACGGCTTGGAAGATCGCTTCTTCCTCCGCCGCAGTTCTCCCACCACCGTATCGTTCGTGGCGTCGCAAGCCAGGAGAAAACCGCCGAGGCCCTTAAGGGCGATGATACTCCCTTCTCTGAGGAGCTGACCGGCAGCGGAAATCGCGTCGCAACCCGGCGGGCTCGGGGTCATGGAGTTGCCGCGGCTATCGACCAGCTCGACCCGGGGACCGCACACCGGGCAGGCGTTGGGCTGGGCATGGAAGCGGCGGTCCAGCGGGTCATCATATTCCGCCTGGCATTGCGGGCACATCCGGAAATGGCGCATGGTTGTGCTGGGGCGATCGTAGGGCATATCTTCGATTATCGTGAAGCGCGGACCGCAGGTGGTGCAGTTGGTAAAGGGATACCGATAGCGCCTGTCCTGAGGGTCGAGCAACTCGGCGAGGCAGGCTCCGCAGGTCGCGATATCGGGAGAGATGAGCTGGTATTTTCCCTTCTGTGCCCGGCTGTTGCGGATCTCAAAGCTCCGGTAACCGCGGAGCGGATGATACTCGGTAGTCACGTTCTCGATGTGAGATAACGGCGGCGCATCCGTCTGCAGTCGCCGCACGAACTGCTCGATGGCTCCGGCATCCCCCTCTACCTCTATCCTGACATCCTCCGAGGTGTTATAGACCCATCCCTTGAGGTTGTGTTCGGTGGCCAGCTTATAGACAAAAGGTCGGAAGCCTACGCCCTGGACGATGCCGCGGACGTTGATAGATGCCGATCCTGGCGATTTCCTGGGTGTTCTTGACATAAAGGCCACTTCCCGGGGACGTAATGGTTGGCGTGCAACCCGGGTCAATTATAGTGTGCACGGAGAAAAGTTTCAAAGAATTCGTGCACCCACTGCTTCGTGTGCGGCATGAGAAGAACAGCTGGCAAGGCCGGCCTTGACACCAGGTACGGACAGATGCAATAATAAGTCTATTCGTGTATACTAATATAATCATGGATGGTCGATCGTAATTGCCGGAGCATACGGACGAGCAGGCTGCCATCTTCAGCGTGCTGGCCGACCCTACCCGGCTCAAGCTTGTGAAGCTGCTGCAGGGCCAGCGTGGCCGGGAGGCCCTCTGCGTAAACGCCCTGGCACAGCTTCTGGGGGTATCCCAGCCGGCGGTGTCTCAGCACCTGCGGGTGCTGAGAAGCTTCGGGCTGGTGAAGGGAGAGCGGCGCGGCTATCACATACATTACTTCGTCAACGGGGATGAGTTGGAGAAGTGCCGGCAGTTGGCCTCAATGGCACTGAGCGTTGGGGATCCGCGTGGGGAGCAATTGTGTAAAGAATATTGTCCGGAAAGGAGGCAACAAGATGTGTCATCACTCTGAATGTGGCTGCGGGCAACATGCCCGGCCTGCGCCGTATCACTGCGGGCATCACAGCGGTGGTTGCTGCTGTGTTCCCGGCCATGGGCGGCGATTCCGCACCAGGGAGGAAATGGTGGAAGAGCTTGAAGGATACATGGACCAGCTCAAGGCAGAGGCGAAGGCAGTGGAAGAGCGAATCGCCGAACTCAAGAAGCAGGGCTAGTCTAGCCGCCATTACTTGTCGGCGCGCAACAGAATGATTATAGAGGTCGCCGGACTCACCAAGCGCTACGGTGAAGTCCTCGCCGTGGATGACATCAGTTTCGATGTCGGTGAAGGCGAGTTGTTCGGCTTTCTTGGCCCCAACGGCGCCGGCA